>JAVBYK010000213.1 GCA_030824095.1 bacterium | reverse complement strand
AGCAAGACGGAGGCCGATAGTGTCGTGACCCGGCAATACCCGCTGCACTTTGAGCGGCGCGGGCAGGACATGGTCATTGGCAAACTGGAGGCCGTCGCAAGCCTGGACGGCATTTACCGACAGGTGTTCAACAGTGCACTCAGCATCTTTGTCAGCAATGGCGTGAAGACATTGCTGGTGGCGCTGTTCATGGTCTTCCTGATCCGTCGCGAGGTGACCACGCGTTTGGAACGACTGGCAAGCAAGGTGCGCGCGCTGCCGCCCACCATGCTGCCACTGCAAGAGGCTGCGGATGCCCATCCCCACCCCGTTCCGCCCGCGCTGGACGAGCTCGATGCCGTGCAGTGGGCGCTGGACCAGACGGCGGCCGACCTGGGTGTCGCGGTGTCGGCACTGAACGACCTCAACCAGGACCTGGAAACCCGCATCCACGAACGAACCCAGGAGCTGGAGTCCTTTAGCTACTCGGTGTCGCACGATCTGCGCACCCCCTTGCGGGCGATTGACGGTTTTTCCAAGATGCTGATGGAAGACTACGACGACAAGCTCGACGACGAAGGCAAGCGCATGCTGCGCATTGTGCGCACCAACACCGAGCGCATGGGGCAACTGATTGACGACATCCTGCAGTTTTCCCGTACAGGCCGCCAGGAACTGACGCTGTCCGCGGTCGATATGGAGCACCTGGTGCGCACGGTCTTTTCCGAACTGCAACCCCAGTATGCGGGCCGCGACGTGCGCCTGCAGGTTGGCCCCTTGCCGCCAACGCTGGCGGATTCCCCACTGATACGCCAGGTGCTGATCAACCTGCTATCCAACGCCATCAAGTTCACCCAACCGCGCGCCGTGGCAATCATCGAGGTCTCGGGCACCGTGGAAGGCGAATACAGCGTATTTTGCGTGCGGGACAACGGGGTCGGTTTCGACATGCAATATGTTGACAAGCTGTTTGGCGTGTTCGAGCGCCTGCACAGCAATTCCGAGTTTGAGGGAACTGGCATCGGCCTGGCTATTGTTCGCCAGGTTGTCATACGTCATGGTGGCAGGGTATGGGCCGAGGGTAAACTGGACGAAGGCGCGGCGATCCATTTCACTCTGCCGCATGCATGAGGAATACCCGATGACGACCGATGCGAGGGACGTGGTTGAAGTGCTTCTGGTGGAAGACACGCCCGAGGACGCCGAATTGACCATGCGCACCCTGCGCAAACACAATTTGGCCAATAACCTGATGTGGGTCAAGGATGGAGTCGAGGCGCTGGATTTTCTGTTCGGCACCGGCGCCTATTCCGCTCGCAGCACGGGCAACGTGCCCCGCGTCATTCTGCTGGACCTGCATTTGCCCAGGCTCAACGGTCTGGAGGTGCTGCGCCGGCTCAAGGCCGATCCGCTAACCAAAGCCATCCCAGTGGTCGTGCTGACGTCGTCCACCGAGCAAAGCGACATGCGGGAGTGCTACGAACTGGGAGTCAACAGTTTCGTCAGCAAGCCGGTCGAGTTCGACGCCTTCATGAAGGTGGTCGGCAAACTGGGTTTTTACTGGCTGCTGGTCAACAAGCTGCCTGGCCAATAACGCTTCACGTCACCAACAATGGACCGCCCGCTCCGTGTTCTGATTCTGGAAGACACGCCGACCGACGCCGAACTGGCCCAGCGTGAATTGCGCAAGGCCGGCATGGAATTTGTCAGCGAGCAGGTCGAGACCCGGGACGCGTTCGTCCAGGCACTGGATGCCTGGCATCCCGACATCGTCCTGGCCGACTACAAGCTGCCGCATTTCGATGGGCTCACCGCGCTCGAATTGCTGCGCGAACGCTCGGTCGAGCTGCCCTTTGTATTTGTCAGCGGCACCATGGGCGAGGAATTCGCCATCGAGACCCTGCACCGGGGCGCCTCCGACTACGTGCTCAAGGGGCATCTGGCCAAGCTGGGGCCGGCCGTCAAGCGCGCCCTGCAGGTGGCAGAAACCCAGCGCCTGCGGCACCTGGCCGAACAAGACCTGTTCAACTCGCGGCAGATGCTGCGCACCGTGCTGGACACGATTCCGCAGCGCGTGTTCTGGAAAGACCGGCAATCCACCTACCTGGGTTGCAACCAGCCCTTCGCCACCGACACCGACCACGCAACACCCCAGGCGCTCATCGGCAAGACCGATTTCGACTTCGCGCCAGAAGCCATGGCACAACATTGGCGTGATGAGGACCGTCAGGTGATGGAGGGCGGTAAGCCCTTGCTGAACCAGGAAGAGTCCTACGCCCGGCCCGACGGTGCCCAAGGCTGGCGCGTGGTCAGCAAGGTGCCCTTGCGCGACCAGGAAGGCCGCGTGAGTGCCATCCTCTGCACCTACGAAGACATCACCGAACGCAAGGCGAGCGAGGAGCACACCCGCTTCCTGGTCTACCACGATGGTCTGACCGAACTGCCCAACCACCTGCTGGCCTTCGACCGGCTACAGCAGGCGATGGCCTACGCGGACCGCGAGGGCAGCAAGGTGGCGCTGCTGTTCCTCGATCTCGACAATTTCAAGACCATCAACGATTCGCTGGGCCACACCATCGGCGACAAGCTGCTGCGCGAGGTGGCATCGCGCCTGCGTCAGTGCGTGCGCGACACCGACACGGTCAGCCGCCAAGGTGGCGACGAATTTCTGATCGTGGTGCCAGCGCTGTCCGATACCGAGGCCAGCGCCCCGGTGCTCGACAAGCTGCTGCAAAGCATCCACATGCCGATGGAGATCGACGGCCACGAACTGAGCACCACGGTGTCCATCGGCATCGCCATGTTTCCCGACGATGGACGGGATTTCGAATCCCTGATGAAGAAGGCCGACACGGCCATGTACCAGGCCAAGGAGGCGGGGCGCAATACCTACTGCTTCTTCAACAAGCACATGAACGACGATGTGCTGGAGAACCTGCAAATGCGCAGCGGTCTGGGCCGCGCCCTGGAGCGCGGAGAGTTCACGCTGCATTACCAGCCGCAGATTGATCTCCACAGCGGCACACTGGTCGGCGTGGAGGCACTGGTGCGCTGGCAGCACCCGACCCTGGGGCTGGTGCCGCCGGGGCGCTTTATCCCGGTGGCGGAAGAAACCGGCATGATCGTCGGCATCGGCGAATGGGTGATGCAGGAGGCCTGCCGGCAGGCCGCCGCGTGGCAGCAGGCCGGTCACCCCAAGATGTCGATGGCCGTCAACTTGTCGGCCATCCAGTTCAAGCGCGGCGATGTCGAAAAAACCGTGATGCGCGCGCTGGCGCAGTCGGGTCTGGACCCGGCCCTGCTGGAACTGGAACTGACCGAGTCCATCCTGATCCGCGACACCGAAAGCATTCTGGCCACCGTGCAGCGCATCAAGCTGCTGGGCGTGATGCTGTCGATTGACGACTTCGGAACCGGCTATTCGAGCCTGTCTTACCTCAAGCGCTTCAGCGTCGACAAGCTCAAGATCGACCAGTCCTTCATCCGCCACCTGGCCACCGACCCCGACGACGCGGCCATCGTCCGGGCCGTGGTGCAAATGGCGCGCAGCCTGGGCTTGCGCACGATTGCCGAAGGCGTCGAGGATGAACGCGTGCTCAAGTACCTGCGCATCTACCATTGCGACGAAGCCCAGGGATACCACATCGCCCGCCCGATGCCGGCCGAGGAAATGTCCGCCTACCTGATCGCCGAACAGCAGCGCGCCGAACGACCCCAACCGTGACCCGACGGTGGCGCCCTGTGTCGTTAGGCCAGCGCCGCCAAGTGTCCAGCTACCTCCGCCATGTCCGGGCGCTGTGCGGGCACCAGGCTGGTACAGGCCAGTGCCAATGCGGTCATGCCAGCGACTGCGGCATGCGGGTGGGTTGATGGGGAATCCACCAAGGCCAGCAACTCCTCCAGCAAATAGCCAAAGGCACGCACCTCCAGCGCCAACAGGGAACGGCGCTGCGCGTGGGGTGC
>JAVBYK010000053.1 GCA_030824095.1 bacterium | reverse complement strand
ACCACCTCAATGAACGTGGGGTAGTACTCGGTCACTTCACCAATGGGGGTGGGGATAAAACCGGGCACGATCAGTCCCATGCCCTTTTCGATCCAGATACCGACGAACGCCAGCACGCAGGCAATCGGCAGCAGTTTGTAGTTGGTGCGCACGCTGGGAATCAGAAACATCACGAAGGCAATGATCATGAAAGCCAGGGAACTCCAGAACCAGGGCACCAGACTGGTCAGGCCGTGCAGGCCAAACATCAGGTAGTACAGACCATTGGCGTGTTCGGTGCGCGCATAAAGTTCGACAACGATTTCCGACATGGTGAGAAACAGCGCGAGGCCCAGGCACCAGGTAACGATGGTCGCCAGTAGATTGATGGCGCTGTCCTGTATCCACATCTTGGTGTTCTTGCGAATGAACATGAAGGCCAGGATGATCAGGCAAGGCCCTGCCGCAAACGCCGTGGTGATGAAGCGGATCGGCATCATGCTGTGGTACCACATGGGACGTGCGGGCATGGTGGAGATCAGGAAGGCGGTGACGGTGTGGATGCTCAACGCCCAGACAATCGAGATGTAGACCAGCGGCATGAAGTATTTGTTGTTGACCTGCGTGCCGGTGTACTTCGCATAGAGGTAGTAGAACCCGCACATGAAGTTGAGCACCAGGTAACCGTTGAGCGCCAACACATCCCACGCCAGCATGGAGCCTGGCATGTTGAAAATGCCGATGAAAGGAATCATGTGCCAGAGCCGGTCAGGGCGACCCATGTGGGCGAACACGAACAGCATGACCATGATCACGGCGGAGATGGCCAGCATTTCACCCAACACCGTCACCTCATGCATGGCCTTGTGGTGGTACACGTAGGCGGGAAAGACGATGGTCACCGCACCGGCCGCCACGCCCACCAGAAACACCAGGTTGGCGAAGTAGAGGCCGTCGTGGATCTGGCTGGTCATGCCGGTGACGATCAGGCCCTCGGTGTTCTGCAGGTAGAACGCATATAGCGCGCCCGCACTGAGCAGGGCCAGAAAACCCATCCAGGCATAGAACTTGGTCCCGCCCTTGAGGACGTAGCGGGTGTAGTCGGTGGTGAAGTTGACAATTTTTTCCACAATCGCGCTCCTCAATCGTAGAAATAGAAGAACTTGGGAAAGGTGTTGAGTTCAGCCTTGAGCCTGAACACATTCTTTCGGGCCAAGATCAGGCTCACTTCGCTTTCCGGGTCCAGCAGATTGCCGAACTTGCGCGCACCCACCGGGCAGACTTCGACACACGCCGGGTAGCGCCCCTGGCGCGTGCGCTGCAGGCACCAGTGGCATTTTTCAACCACGCCGCGCATGCGCGGCCGGTTGCCCAGGTAGTGCGTCACCGGGTTCATCTCGTCCTTGGGCAATACCGGCGTGGTCAGGTTGATGCGGCGCGCCCAGTAGGGGCAGGCGCCCATGCACATGCGGCAGCCTATGCACCAGTTGTAGTCAATCACCACCGGGCCATCGGCCTCGCGGTAGGTGGTGCGCACCGGGCACACCTTGACGCAGGGTGGTTTCTCGCACTGCATGCAGGCAATCGGCATGTAGGTGGCGTCTTTTTCGGGGACGGCCTCGGGCTCGTAATGGTATTGGCCTTCCAGCACCTGGCCGGCCGGGGTGTAGGCATTGCCGCCGACCTGAATGCCGAGCCCTTCCGGGTAGCCCTGGTTCATCTTGTCCTGCGCGAACTCGCCACGCTCCATGCGCAACACCTGGATCCACTCGATGCGCTCACCAGGGCTCTTGCCGCGGGTCTGGTTGTTTTCCTCGACACAGGCCTTGACGCAGCGCCGGCAGCCTATGCACTTGCGGACATTCAGCGCGTAGCCCATCAGCACGCCTGGCAGTGCCTCGGTGGTGTCCACCGTCACCTTCTTGCTGTACTGGGCCGAGTAGCGCCGCTCCAGCCGGGCGCGTGCTTCGGCCTTCTCCTCGGGAGTCATCAGGCGGTAGTTGGTCTGGAAGTGTTCCGCCCATTCCGTCGTGGCCTTGGGGTCATCCGTCTGGGCCATGAGGGCCGCGGCTCCCATCAACGAGGACACACTGAGCACTCCACCGGCTGCCAGAAAATTGCGGCGTGAACTGGTAGTGCCCACGCCGCCCGGAACGGGTGGCTCGGGCCGCGCGGAGCAGGCAGGCGAGCCCTCTGGGCACGCATTCTTGGTTGGGCTTTTGTCTGGGTTCACAGTAATACTCCGGTGCACGCGAATCCGTTCGCGTTACGCAAGTCACGGAAAAAGAGGCCTTCGGCTGCCGGCGTCATGGTAGAACGCAGCGGTAGGCCTCAGCCTGATATAGATCAAGCGACAGGGATGGCGATGTCACGCGCCCTGGTGATTGCCATGCCGGCCAGCAGTAATACACTGCTGGTTTTGCATTTTGAGCGACGCGCATGCGCGTCCCCACTCTGGTATTGCCCATGTCCACCTCCCGCCATTTCCAGCGCCGCACACTCTTGACCGCTGCCGCAGCCCTCAGCGCCCTGGTCCTGCCCGCCATTGCCCAGACCAAGACCGTGTTGCGCATCTCCACGCCCGCCGTGCCGGACGCCTGGCACGCCAAGATGTGGACCGTGTTCAAGGATGCGCTGGAAAAGAGCGCGCCGGGCGAATTTGATGTGCAGATCAACCTGAATGCCTCGCTGTTCAAGCAGGGCGCCGAGCCAGCCGCCATGGCGCGCGGCAACCTGGAGCTGACCTCCGTGTCGGCCGCCGACATTGCCAAGCTGGTGCCGGATTTCTCGGTCTTTACCGCCGGCTACATGCTGCGCGACCCGGCCCACCAGCAGAAGGTATTCACCGGAACGATTGGCGCCGAGCTATTCAAGACCGTGTCGGACAAGATGGGCATCACCGTGCTGTCCACCTGCTACTTGGGCACGCGCCAACTCAATCTGCGCGAGGCGCGCAAGGTGCAGACACCTGCCGACCTCAAAGGCGTCAAGCTGCGCATGCCCGGCTCCAAGGATTGGCTGTTCCTGGGCAATGCACTGGGCGCCACGGCCACGCCACTGGCCTTTGGCGAGGTCTATCTGGGCCTGAAGACCGGCACCATCGACGGCCAGGACAATCCCCTGCCCAGTGTGCGCGCCGCCAAGTTTTATGAGGTGACGCAGCAGATCGTGCTGACCGGCCACCTGGTGGACAGCCTGTTCATCGCCATCTCCAACAAAAGCTTTGATGCACTGAGCGCCGCGCAGAAGCAGAAGGTGCGCGCAGCCGCCCAAGCCGCCGCCAGCTACAACAACGACAACACCGTGCGCGAAGAGGCCCAACTGGTGGAGTTCTTCAAGAAGCAGGGCCTGCAGGTCAGCACCCCCGATGTGGCGGCATTTCGCAAATCGGTGCAGGCCACGTACCAGGCTTCGGACTATGCCAAGACCTGGCCCGCCGGCCTGGTGGATCGCATCAACGCCACGCGCTGACTGCCATGCTGCGTGGCTTCAAGGCCTTCGCCAACGTGGTGGGCGGCACACTGTTCCTGGCGCTGTTTGGCGTCTTCCTGGTGCAGATTGGCGCACGCTTTGGCTTCAACCAGCCGCTGCCCTGGACCGATGAGGCGGCTGTCATTCTCTACATCTGGGTCATCCTGTGGGCGGCAGCCTTTGTGATACCGCAGCGCGAGCATGTGGTGTTCGATCTGGTGTGGAACAGTGTGGGTCGGCGCGCCCGCCAGTCCATGCTGATCGTGGGCAACCTGCTGATCGGCGGCCTGGCCCTGGTGGGGCTGCCTGCCAGTTGGGACTATGTGCACTTCATGGCCCGCGAAGGAACGCCAGTGCTGGATGTGCCGCTGATGTGGGTCTACCTGCCCTTTGTGCTGCTGATGGTGGCGCTGGTGGTGCGCAGTGCCTGGAGCATCTGGAGCGCCCTGCAGGGCAAGGACCTGGACGCGGAGCTGCGGCTATGAGTCTCGGAATTTCCGC
>JAVBYK010000379.1 GCA_030824095.1 bacterium | reverse complement strand
CCGTATCGCTGGTTGTTCCCAAGCATCGTGCTGTTCTGTGCGATTGGCGTGTACTCCACCAACAACAGCACGTTTGACATCTGGATGGTGGGCATGTTCGGCGTGATCGGCTACCTGTTCATCAAACTGGGTACCGAGCCAGCGCCCCTGCTG
Source organism: bacterium (assembly GCA_030824095.1). Taxonomy (GTDB): domain Bacteria; phylum Pseudomonadota; class Gammaproteobacteria; order Burkholderiales; family Burkholderiaceae_C; genus Allorhodoferax. The sequence goes on along the minus strand of JAVBYK010000379.1, from coordinate 3,815 downwards.
CTGGGCTTTATCCTGGGGCCGATGATGGAGGAGTATCTGCGCCGGGCGCTGCTGCTCTCGCGTGGTGACTGGAGTGTGTTCGTGACGCGCCCCCTGTCAGCCAGCCTGCTGGCCGGCGCCGTGCTGCTGTTGATTCTGGTGCTGATGCCATCGGTCAAGTCCAAGCGCGAAGAAGCCTTTGTCGAGGACTGACGTGCAGACCCAACATCCCCAGCGCGTTGCGCTACACAACGAAGTCCACGCCCGGCCCCCCGAGGCCATGGACGTGCCCCTGAGTATTTCCCACGTGGTGATGGTGTGCGATGCCGCCCAGCGCGAGGCGAGCTGGGCCCACATGGCCACACTGGCGCGGGACCACCACTTGGCACCCCCCGATGCCGGTTCGACCCACGTCCGCCTGGACCTGGGGCCGTACCGCGTGCGCTGGGAAATGCACACCGAATTCGTGACCTGGACCTTCATGCGCCGGCTCAATGCCGACAACTTTGGCGAGCGTGAACCCGAGGCCGCGTTGGATGCCGTGCCCAAGACCTGGTTCGCGGCGCTGCCCGGACTGTGCCTGGCCAACCTGCACCTGTGGGTGCTGCCCAGCAAGGCCTTTGTGTCGGGCTCGCTGGTCAAGCATGTGCTGTACGAAGACACGCTGGTCGCCTCCACCGTGGCGGACGGTTTCTCCGAGGTCTATACGGACTTTGCGGTGCATGCCGATGGTTTCTCGCGCATGGTGCTGCTGGCCGGTGGCATGGCGCCGCGCCGCCTGGGCCGACTGGTGCAGAGTCTGCTGGAAATCGAGACCTACCGCATGGCCGCGTTGCTGGGTCTGCCCGCAGCGCGCGAGGCGTCGTTGGTGCTGGCGTCTGCCGAGCGCGAGTTGGCCGATCTGGCCCAGGCCATTCGCTCCGCCACGCGCGACGACGAACCCCTGTTGCTGGACCGGTTGACCCGCCTGGCCGGCGCAGTGGAGAGCCAGCACGCTGCCACGCACTCCCGCTTTTCTGCCAGTGCGGCCTATTTTGAGCTGCTGGACAAGCGCATTGCCGACATTGGTGAATCGCGCCTGGCCGGCATGCAGACCATCCGCGAATTCATGGACCGACGTCTCTCGCCCGCGCGCAGCACCTGTGCCTGGTCTGCCCGGCGCCAGGATGCGTTGTCGCAACGGGTTTCGCGCATCAGCAACCTGCTGCGCACCCGGGTCGAGATCGAACAGCAGCAAAGCAGCCAGGCCCTGCTGGCCACCATGAACAGCCGCCAGGACATCCAGATCAAGCTGCAGTCCACGGTGGAAGGGCTGTCCGTGGCGGCCATTACCTATTACATCGTGGGGCTGGTGAGCTACCTGGCCAAGGGAGCCCAGCACTGGGGCTGGCCGTGGAGCCCGGAAATGACTGCCGCAGTGGCTATTCCGGTGGTCGCCGCCGGCGTGTGGTGGTCGCTCAGGCGCTTGCACCAACGCGTGTTCCATGGCTGAGTGGCGTCATAGGTTTTTCCAATTTGATTGATTGGATCAATCAAACTCAATCGGTCCATAGAAGGGCTAAACTTCATCCCGTTCACCTGTAGAACCTGTTCAACCAAGAGGAAAACACACCATGTCCCTGATCAATACCCCCGTCCAGCCTTTCAAGACCACTGCCTTCGTCAACCGCAGCGGCAAGGGTGAGTTCATCGAAGTGACCGAGCAGTCCCTCAAGGGCAAATGGTCCGTGCTGATTTTCATGCCGGCCGCCTTCACCTTCAATTGCCCCACCGAAATCGAAGACGCCGCCGAGCACTATGCCGAGTTCCAGAAGGCCGGTGCCGAGGTCTACATCGTCACCACCGACACGCACTTCTCGCACAAGGTCTGGCATGAGACCTCCCCCGCTGTGGGCAAGGCCAAGTTCCCACTGGTGGGCGACCCCACCCACGCACTGACCCGCGCTTTTGGCGTGCACATTGAAGAAGAAGGCCTGGCACTGCGCGGCACCTTCATCATCAACCCCGAGCTGACCATCAAGACGCTGGAAATCCACTCCAACGAAATCGCCCGTGACGTGAAGGAAACCGTGCGCAAGTTGAAGGCCGCCCAGTACACCGCAGCCCACCCCGGCCAGGTGTGCCCCGCCAAGTGGCAAGAAGGCGCCAAGACATTGGCTCCCTCGCTGGACCTGGTTGGCAAGATCTGATTTGCCACTGGCTTTGCGCCAGATCAAGCAAGAGGGGCCCGCTGGGCCCCTTTTTCATTGGCTGGACTAGAGTGGGGTGGCGGGTTGCATGGAATTTGCCTATCGATAGGTTTTATAAAACAAATAACGAACTCAATAGTTATTACCTACAATTCATCCATCGCGAAATACTTATCTGACACCCCACCTTTCATCCACGGAGAACACCATGCTCGAACAAGCCCTCAAAGACCAACTCGCCGCCTATCTGGAGCGCGTGACCCAGCCCTTCGAGCTGGTGGCTTCGCTCGACGACAGCGAAACCAGCACCGAGATGCGTTCGCTGCTGGAAACCATCCAGAGCCTGCGTGCCGACAAGATCAGCTTGGCGCTGGACGGCAATGACGCCCGCAAGCCATCGTTCAGCCTGCAGCGCGTGGGCAGCGACACCAGCCTGCGCTTTGCCGGCCTGCCGCTGGGCCACGAGTTCACCTCCCTGGTGCTGGCCCTGCTGTGGACCGGCGGCCACCCGCCGAAGGTGGAGCAGGATGTGATCGACCAGATCAAGGGCCTGGATGGGGACTTCAACTTCGAGGTCTACATGAGCCTCTCCTGCCACAACTGCCCGGACGTGGTGCAGGCACTTTCGCTGATGGCCATCAACAACCCCAAGATCAAGACCACCGTCATCGAGGGCGGCACCTTCCAGGAGGAAGTGACCGAGCGCGAAATCATGGCCGTGCCCATGGTCTTCCTCAATGGCCAGGTGTTTGGCTCGGGCCGCATGGAAGTGGAAGAAATCATTGCCAAGATCGACACCGGCGCCGCCGCCAAGGATGCCGCCAAGCTCAATGCCAAGGCCCCGTATGACGTGCTCATCGTCGGTGGTGGCCCTGCGGGCGCCGCTGCTGCCGTGTATGCCGCCCGCAAGGGCATCCGCACCGGCGTGGCCGCCGAACGTTTTGGCGGCCAGGTCAACGACACGCTGGCGATCGAGAACTACATCTCGGTGCTGGAAACCGACGGCCCCAAGTTCGCCGCCGCGCTGGAAGCCCACACCCGCGCCTATGACGTGGACATCATGAACCTGCAGCGCGCCGACGCCCTGATCCCCGCAACCGAACCGGGTGGCCTGATCGAGGTGAAGCTGGCCAACGGCGGCAGCCTCAAGAGCAAGACGGTGATCCTGTCCACCGGCGCCCGCTGGCGCAACGTGAATGTGCCCGGCGAGGCCGAGTACAAGAACAAGGGCGTGGCCTATTGCCCGCACTGCGACGGCCCGCTGTTCAAGGGCAAGGACGTGGCCGTGATTGGTGGCGGCAACTCCGGCGTGGAAGCCGCCATCGACCTGGCCGGCGTGGTGCGCCACGTGACCGTGGTCGAGTTCATGCCCGAACTCAAGGCCGACGCCGTGCTGGTGAAAAAGCTCAAGAGCCTGGCCAACGTCACCGTGCACACCAACGCCCAGACCACGGAGATCACCGGTGCCGACGGCAAAGTCAACGGCCTGCGCTACAAGGACCGCGCCACCAGCGAAGAACACTTGGTCAATCTGGAAGGCGTGTTCGTGCAGATCGGCCTGGTGCCCAACACCGAGTGGCTCAAGGGCACACTGGAGCTGAGCAAGTTCGGCGAGATCATCGTCAATGCCAAGGGCGAGACCAACGT
>JAVBYK010000402.1 GCA_030824095.1 bacterium | reverse complement strand
TGGTCGGCTCGCGCCCCATCAGCGCGGCCACCGCCTCGGTGGCCCGCAAACGGCCATCCAGCAGGTCCACCACGCCTTGGGCAATCGGCATGGCCACGCCCAGGGTCTGCGCCCGTTGCACCACGGTGCGGGCACTGTAGACACCTTCTGCCACATGCCCCAGGGCTTCGATGGCCTGCTGCAGGGTCTTGCCCTGCGCCATGGCCATGCCCACCCGGCGGTTGCGCGACAGGTCGCCGGTGGCGGTCAGCACCAGATCGCCCAGGCCGCTGAGTCCCATGAAGGTTTCGGCCTTGGCGCCCAGCGCCACACCCAGGCGCGTCATTTCCGCCAGGCCGCGCGTGATCAGCGCGGCGCGGGCGTTCAGGCCCAGCTGCAAGCCGTCGCACAGTCCGGTGGCAATGGCCAGGACGTTCTTGACCGCACCGCCAACCTCGACACCGACCACATCGTCATTGGCATACACACGCAGGGTCGGGCTGTGGAAGGCGGCCACCAGCGCCTCGCGCACGTCGGCGTGCGCACTGGCCGCCACCAGCGCGGTGGGCTGGCCGAGTGCTACTTCCTGTGCAAAGCTGGGGCCGCTGAGCACTCCGGCCCGCAGATTGGGGGCCACCTGGTGCTGGATTTCATGGCCCATCAGGCCGGGTTCGGCGTCAATACCGGTTTCAAACCCCTTGCACAGCCAGGCAACGGCGGCACTGCAATCGCGCATTTGGGAGAGAAGCCCCCGCAGGCCGGCCATGGGTGACGCCACGATCACCAGATCGCGCCGCTCCAGACCAGCCAGCAACTCGGGCAAGGCCTGGAGGCTGATCCGCAGGCTGGGCGGCAGGGACGCGCCGGGCAGGTAGCGCTGGTTTTCCCGGCTCTGCTGCATAGCCAATCCCTGCGCCGCATCACGCACCCACAGGGTGACGTCATGCTGCGCCAGGGGGTTGCGGCTGGCGCTGATGGCCACGGCCGTGCCCCAGGCACCACCCCCGATCACTACGATTTTCATAGCAACTTATGCACTATCCACGAGGGCTAGAGGGCGATTTAGCCCAAAACTTATTGGGGCAGAGCGCCTTCGGGGGTGCCAGCGGCGCGGGCCTGCTGTTGCTGCTCGTACATGGACTGGAAGTTGATTTCGGTCAGGTGCACGGGCGGGAAACCACCGCGTTGCACCAGATCGGCCACGTTGCCACGCAGGTAGGGGTAGACGATCTGCGGGCAGGCGATGCCCATGATCTGGCCCATCTGGTCTTCCGGCACGTTGCGGATTTCAAAGATGCCGGCTTGCTTGGCTTCAACCAGGAACACGGTCTTGTCCTTGATCTTGGTGTGCACGGTGGCGGTCACGCTGACTTCATACACGCCATCGGCCACGGGAGCGGCTTCCACGCCCAACTGGATGTCCACGCTGGGCTGTTCCTGCTCCAGCAGGATGGCGGGCGAGTTGGGTTGTTCGAGCGACGACTCCTTCAGGTAGACGCGCTGAATCTGGAAAACGGGGGTCTGGTCTGACATACAACAGTCTTTCTAAGTAAAACAATGCCCACCCGAAAAGCTCCGGGTGGGCGCAAAACGGGAATTTCGTTGAACGCGAATTATGTCAGGCCGGCAAGCACTTCCGGCCCGGGCATTTACGCCGCGTTGAGCAGGGGCAGCAAACCGCCCTGACTGTCCAGCGCCATCAGGTCGTCACAGCCGCCGACGTGGGTGGAGCCAATGAAGATCTGCGGCACTGTGCGCCGCCCGGTCAGCTCCATCATGGCGATGCGCTCCTGCGGTTGGTTGTCGACCCGGATTTCTTGAATGGTTTCCACACCCTTGGCATGCAGGATGCGCTTGGCCTGCACGCAATAGGGGCAGACCGCCGTGGTGTACATCTTCACAGGCTGCATGGCATCAACCCTTCTCAACCGGCAAGCTGGCCGCCTTCCAGGCTGCCAGACCACCGCCCAGGGACTGCGCCTGCTCATAGCCCAGCTTCTTGGCAATAGCCACGGCGCGTCCAGAACGCGCGCCAGACTGGCACACCAGAATCAGTGGAACGGACTTGTTCTTGACCATGCCCGCCAGTTTGGCCTCCAGCTCCCCGAGCGGCAGATTCTTGGCACCGCCAACGTGACCGGCAGCAAACTCGTTGGGCTCGCACACGTCAACCACCACGGCTTTTTCGCGGTTAATCAATTGGACCGCACCTGCGGGGTCCAGGCCCGCCATGGCAGCCCCTTGAATCACGGGCAACAGCAGCATCGAGCCCGAGGCCACCGCAATGGCAATCAACATCCAGTTATCGAGAATGAACTTCACTTTATTCCTTGTTAGTTTCCACGCATAGAGTCTGCCATTTTAGAATGGTGGGTGTTTTGCTGCAGAGCAAGCCCCCGCTAACCCCTATCCCTTTCCACCCATGTACAAAATCGTTCTCATTCGCCACGGCGAATCCACCTGGAATCTCGAAAACCGTTTCACTGGCTGGACCGACGTGGACCTGACCCCCACCGGCGTCTCCCAGGCCATGTCCGCCGGCAAGCTGCTCAAGGCCGAAGGCTATGCCTTCGACCTGGCCTACACCAGCGTGCTCAAGCGCGCCATCCACACCCTGTGGTACGCCCTGGATGAGATGGACTGCACCTGGCTGCCGGTGGTCAAGAACTGGCGTCTGAACGAACGCCACTATGGTGCATTGCAGGGCCTGAACAAGGCCGACATGGCCAAGCAGTACGGTGACGCCCAGGTGCTGGTCTGGCGCCGCAGCTACGACACCCCCCCGCCCGCACTGGAACCCACCGACGCCCGCAGCGAACGCGGTGATCGCCGTTACGCCGACCTGGCACCGACTGACGTGCCACTGACCGAGTGCCTGAAGGACACCGTGGCGCGCGTGCTGCCGTTCTGGAACGAATCCATGGCGCCCGCCATCAAGGCCGGCAAGCGCATCGTGGTGGCCGCCCACGGCAACTCCATCCGAGCCCTGGTGAAATACCTGGACAACATTGCAGACGACGAGATTGTTGGCGTGAACATTCCCAACGGTATCCCTCTGGTCTATGAACTGGATGAAAACCTCAAACCCATCCGCCACTACTACCTGGGTGACGCCGAAGCGGCAGCCAAGGCAGCCGCAGCCGTGGCCTCCCAGGGCAAGGCCTGAAACCCCGGAATTGAGCCGGCTTCCCCGCATTTATCGACCCTGCATACGAGCGAACGACGGAACTCACGGCTGAGCGCCTCCTCCAAGGTGTATATTGAAACCGCACTGGAATACTTATGGGTCAAAAACTGAAAATTGCGGGCTGGATTGGACTGGGCGTCATGGCTGGAGCGTTGACCACGGTCTCGCTCCAGACGGTCGCGCGCAACACGCTGGCGCCGCTGCCGCTGGAAGAACTGCAACAGCTGGCGGCGGTCTTCGGCATGGTCAAGAGCGACTATGTCGAGCCGGTGGACGAGAAGAAGCTGATCACCGAAGCCATTGCCGGCATGGTGTCCAGCCTGGACCCGCATTCCCAGTACTTTGACAAGAAGTCGTTCAAGGAATTCAAGGAAGGCACCTCTGGCCGCTTTGTCGGCGTGGGCATTGAAATCACCCAGGAAGACGGACTGGTCAAGGTGGTATCCCCCATTGAAGGCTCGCCGGCCTTTCGAGCCGGCCTCAAGACCAATGACCTGATCACCCGGGTGGACGAAACGGCCGTCAAGGGTCTAACCCTGAACGAGGCCGTCAAGCGCATGCGCGGCGAGCCCAACACCAAGGTGGTTTTGACCATATTCCGCAAGGATGAGAACCGCACCTTCCCGGTAACCATCATCCGCGAAGAGATCAAGCAGCAATCGGTGCGCGGCAAGCTGCTGGAGCCCGGCTATGCCTGGGTGCGCGTCAGCCAGTTCCAGGAACGCACGGTTGAAGACTTTGCCCGCAAGCTCGACGAAATCTACAAGCAGGACCCCAACATCAAGGGACTGGTTCTGGACCTGCGCAACGACCCGGGCGGCCTGCTGAACGCCGC
>JAVBYK010000167.1 GCA_030824095.1 bacterium | reverse complement strand
GGCGCCGATGGAGCTGCTGAACTTCAGGCCCCGGCAGTGCGTGTGCAGCGCCTTGCGGAAGACCGCATTGCCGGCAAAGTCCACGTAAATGCTGGGCGCGTCCGGCGCAATCTGGTCCAGTTGGTCGTAGGTCAGCACCCGGTGGTAGCAGCCCAGGCTCTCGCAAAAGGCCACGTTGCCGGGCGAGGTCAGGCCCACGACCTGCACGCCGGTGCGCTGCGCCAGCTGGAAGGCCGTGCCATAGGCGGTCTTGCTGGAGGCACTGGACAGCAGCATCAGCGCCGGCTGTGCCGCGTCTGCCGCGGCGCCAAAGAAGTCGTTGTCGGCCAGGAAGTCGTCGATCAGCCAGGAGGTGATGAACAACGGGCGCAACAACGCCTGCACGTCTTCGCTGTCGGCGGTGTAAAACGGGTCCACCGCGCAGCGCAGGTACTGGTTGTAGACGCTGTGCAGTTCCGCGCGGTGCGGCGCGCCATCGAAGAAGGCCGTGGCTGACACCTTGGCGGGTGTCAGGTCCACTGCATTGGCCATGGGGAAGTAGCCGTAGAGACGCTCGCCCACCGGCACATCCGGATGGCGCGATTCGCGCACCGTGCCAAAGCCCCAGACCGGAATACGGCCCCAGTCGGCGGCATCGGAACCCGCCACCGGGAAGAAGCGCCAGTACTGCATGGCGTCGCCCATGGCGGCATAGGTGATGTTGTTGGAGGTGAGCGCAAAGCGTTCAATGCCCACACGCACCTGGCCATCGGCCAGGGCGGTGACAGGGGCGGTGTGCAGGCGGGTGGTGGCCAGCTGGGACTTGCGGACCAGCAGGTCGGTTGTGGTGGTGAGGGTGGGTGTGTTCATGGCGGCACCTTAATGCAAAGCGGAAGAGCCAACAACCGGGAACGGGCGCCTGGGTGACAGGGGCGGCGGGTGGCTGCGGGTTTACCCGGCTGTGGGAATCCACACTTGAAGATGGGGCCAGGATGGCCACAATCCCATTCCTCTGCAACGGGCACCGCGCCCCTTGCCTCGCAAGGATATTTCGCAAAGGACACACGATGAAACTCGACGACATGCGAATTTCCACCCGGCTGGTACTGGGCTTTGGCGTGCTGGGTCTGCTGATCGCCTTTCTGGGCGGCGTGGCGCAGTACCGGGTCATGGGCATGACCGGCCTGTTTGACCAGGTGGTCCACGAGCGCATTCCAAAGATTGTGCTGGTCAACGACATCAAGGGCGATGTCACGCTGATTGCCGAGGCCGTGCGCAACATGATCATGATCAGCGACTCTGCCGAGATTGCCAAGGAGGGTGCGCGCATTGAGGCGGCCCGCAAGCGCATTGACCAGCGCCTGAAGACCCTGGGCGAGCAGATTGCCGAAGACGAAGGCAAGGCGGTGCTGGGCAAGGTGCTGCAGACGCGCAGCGCCTACGACCCGCTGGAGGCCGAGACCACGACGCTGGCAGCCGACGGCCAGGTGTTCGAGGCCAAGGCCATGCTGATGGACAAGGTCCGCCCCGCGCAGCGCGCCTACTTTGATGCCCTGGACGGGCTGCTGAAGTACCAGGATGGTTTGCTCGACGCGTCAACTGCGGCGACCCAGTCCGCCGCATCGGGCATGGCCATGGTGATGGGCGGAACCATGGTCGTGGCGCTGGTGGTGGGGGTGTTGATGGCGCTGTGGATCATCCGCTCCATCACGCGCCCCATCCTGCAGGCGGTGGGCATCTCGCGCGAGGTGGCTGCGGGCAACCTGCATGTGGAGTTTGATGCCAGCGGCAAGAATGAGATTGCGCAGTTGCTGCAGGCGCTGCAGGACATGCAGGGTGCGCTGGTCCAGGTGGTGCAGCGCGTGCGCAGCGGCTCGGACAGCGTCTCCACCGCCAGTTCGGAGATCGCCCAGGGCAACCTGGACCTGTCGGCCCGCACCGAGAGCCAGGCCAGCGCCCTGCAGCAAACCGCCGCCAGCATGGAGGAACTCAGCTCCAACGTGCACCAGAACGCCGACAACGCCCGAGAGGCCAATCAGCTGGCGCAGAAGGCCGCCGCGGTGGCGGCCCAGGGTGGCCAGGTGGTGGGCGAGGTGGTGCAGACCATGCGCGGCATCAATGACTCATCCCGCAGAATCGCGGACATCATCCAGGTCATTGACGGCATCGCGTTTCAGACCAATATCCTGGCCCTGAACGCCGCCGTGGAAGCGGCCCGCGCCGGCGAGCAGGGCCGTGGCTTTGCCGTGGTGGCCAGCGAGGTACGGTCCCTGGCCGGGCGCTCGGCCGAGGCGGCCAAGGAGATCAAGCACTTGATCGACGAGAGCGTGCAGCGCGTAGAGCAGGGCAACGCCCTGGTGGACCGCGCCGGCACGACGATGAACGAGGTGGTGACCAGCATCCAGCATGTGACCGCCATCATGGCTGAGATCAGCACTGCCAGCAGCGAGCAGGCCGCCGGTGTGGCCCAGGTCGGCGATGCGGTCACGCAAATGGACCATGTGACCCAGCAGAACGCCGCCCTGGTGGAAGAGATGGCCGCTTCGGCAGGCGCCCTGAAGGCCCAGGCCCAGGAGCTGGTGCAGGCGGTGGCGGTGTTCCACCTGGATGGCGCTGGAGTGCCCGCCTTGCGCTGATGCGGTTCGCTACACTGGCAGCAACCGGAGGGAGCCACCATGACATTGACCACTTTGCGCGCCTGGGCCTGCCTGGCGCTGCTGTTCCTGCACGGCCTGGCCGGCGCCGAAGTGCCCGCCGCAACCGCCGAGGCATTGATGCACAAGTCCGGCGTCTGGGCCCAACTGGCCGACGTGGCGCCCCAGGCCAAGGCTGGCATTGCACAGTCTGCAGCCGGCTCGCGGCTGGATGCCGACGGCCTTCGCCGTCTGGAGTCGCTGGCAGACGACACCTTCTCCCCCACGCGCCTGCGGGCCAGTGTTCAGCAGGTACTGGCGGACAGGCTGACTGCAACACAGGCCCGCGATGCCCTGAAGTGGTTTGACAGCCCAACGGGCAAGCAGATCACCCGCCTGGAGGAAGCCTCCTCGGCCGATGCCGAAGACATGAACCAGGCCCTGAGCGAGGGCAACCAGGCGCTGGCCACGGCCTCGTCCCGGCGTCAGACCCTGCTGGCGCAGGTGGTCCGGGTGACCCGTGCGGCGGAGGGCATGGTGTCCATGCAGATCAACACCACGGTCGGCATCTTGCAGGGCCTGGCCAGTGCCATGCCCGATCAGCCCACGCCGTCGGCTCCGCAGCTGCGGGCCATGTTCGAGGCCCAGCGCCCGCAGATGCTGGCCACCAGCACCGGCGTCATGCTCACGCTCTTTGCCCGCACCTACCAGCCGGCCAGTGACCGGGCGCTGGAGCAGTATGTGCGCTTCCTGTCATCCAAGTCCGGCGCGGCACTCTCCGCAGCCATGATGGAGGCGATGGATGACGCGCTGTCGACGGCGGCGCAGCGCCTGGGGCGCGGCATCAGCGAACCCCCGGCCACCAGCCTGTAAACGGCGAATGGCGATATTGCTACTGTTTTGGTAGCAATATCGCCCTATTCGACGAGGGCTGGAGCCCGATTTTTATGCAACCGTGATGGTCACGTCGATGTTGCCCCGGGTGGCGTTGGAGTAGGGGCACACCTGGTGGGCCTTGGCCACCAGGGCTTCGGCGGCAGCGCGCTCCATGCCGGGGATGCTGACCACCAGTTGCACCTCAATGCCAAAACCGGCGGGAATCGGGCCAATGCCCACGGTGGCGTCGATGCTGGTGTCGGCGGGCAGTGCAATCTTCTGCGTGCCGGCCACAAACTTCATGGCGCCGATGAAGCAGGCGCTGTAGCCCGCAGCAAACAGCTGCTCGGGGTTGACGCCGCCGCCGGCGCCGCCCATTTCCTTGGGCACGGCGAGTTTCAGGTCCAGCAGACCGTCGGAGGTGCGGGTTGTGCCGTCACGCCCGCCAGTGGATTTGGCGTGGGCTTGGTAAACGACTTTTTGCAGTGTGGTGCTCATGGCAGGACTTTCTTCG
>JAVBYK010000385.1 GCA_030824095.1 bacterium | reverse complement strand
TGGCCACGCCGGCGCACGAGGACCGGGCCGGCGTCGTTAGTCCGCGTCCTGCGCGCTGAAAGACCCGAGACCCAATTGGTAAAGCCGGGCGTAGTGGCCGTTGTGCTGAATCAGTTCCTGGTGGGTGCCGATTTCCACAATGCGGCCGGAATCCATGGCCACGATGCGGCTGGCGTGCATCACGGTGGAGAGACGGTGGGCGATGACCAAGGTTGTGCGGTTGCGCATCAGGCCTTGCAGGGCATCCTGCACGGCGCGTTCCGATTCGGTGTCCAGGGCCGAGGTGGCCTCGTCCAGGATCAGGATGGGAGCATCCTTGTATAGCGCCCGTGCAATGGCCAAGCGCTGGCGCTGGCCGCCCGACAATTGCATGGCGTTGTGTCCCACCAGGGTGTCCAGCCCTTGGGGCAGTTCGTTGATTAGCGCGCCCAGGTTGGCGGCTTGCAGGCAGGCCAGCACCTTGTCGCGATCCAGTGCCAGCCCCAAGGCCACGTTGGCGGCAATGCTGTCATTGAGCATGACCACATGCTGGCTGACAAATGCAAACTGGGCACGCAGGGCCTTGAGGTTCCAGTCGCGCAACTCCACGCCGTCCAGCAGGATCTGGCCGCTGTGCAGGTCTACAAAGCGTGGCAGCAGGTTGACCAGGGTGGACTTGCCGGCACCCGATGCGCCCACAATGGCAATGGTTTCGCCGCCGTGAATGGACAGGCTCAGGCCATGAATAACCGGGGTTGCCGCGCCGTTGTATTGCACCACCACGTCCTGAAACACGATTTCGCCGTCTGCGCGGGGTTTGGTATAGCTGCCCTGGTCTTCGGCTGGCACGTTGTGAATCAAATCCAGACCGCGCTCCAGTGCAGCCAGGCCGCGCGTGATCGGCCCCGACACTTCGGAGAGCTGGCGGATGGGCGCGATGATCATCAGCATGGCGGTCACAAAGCCGACAAAGCCGCCCACCGAGGTGTCGCTGGATGCACTTTGCACCAGAGCAACCGAAATCACCGCCGACAGCGCCATGGCCGCCAGCATTTGTGTCATTGGCGTCATGGCGGCGCCAGCCACGGTGGATTTCATGGCCAGATGCCGCAAGGACTGGCCCAGATCCTCAAAGCGCTGGGCCTGCGAGGCCTCGGCCGCGTAGAGTCGGATGTCGCGGTGGGCCAGCACGTTTTCTTCTACCACATAGGCCAGGCTGTCGGTGGCATCCTGATTGGCTTTGGTCAGTCGGTGCAAACGCTTGGTGAGCACCCGCATCACCCAGGCCACAGCCGGAAACACGGCGATGACGATCAGCGTGAGCTTCCAGTTCAGGTACAGCAGGTAGGTGGTCAGTGCCAGCAGTGTCAATGCATTGCGGGTCAGACTCAGAATGGAGTTGACCAGCATGGAGGCGCCGTTCTGCGTCTCGTACACGATGGAGTTGGACAGCGAGCTGGACGTCTGGTCCTTGAACAGGCGCATGGGTGCCACCAGCAGCTTGGCAAACATCTCCCGGCGCATCACCATCAACCCGTGGTTGGTGATGCGCGACAGGCCCAGCTGCGCGATATAACCGGCCAGACCGCGCACGCCGAACAAGGCCAGCAGCACCACCGGCACCGTCCAAAGTTCCAGTTTGCGTTTGACAAAGCCGAGGTCCAGCAGCTTGTCGAACAAGGCAGGAATCATCGGTTCCGTCGCCGCACCTACGATGGTGGCCAGCACGATGATGATCCAGGTACCGGAGTGGGCACCAAAGTAGGGCCGTAGCCGTAGCATGCGTGTCAGCAGACTGCTTTGCAACGCAGCCGGGGTCGACGTCGGGGCAGGCGTGGTTGTCATGCGGCCTCCTTGTGTGCTGCGGGAAGGACCATGCTGCGCATGCCCAGCGCCATCAGCAGGCCCAGGCTGACACAAAAGAAGTCGCCCATCAGGTCATCGTACAAGGCAGAGTTGAACAGGCATGCGACCGCCGTCGCCGCCACCACGCCCAGCAAGGCTTGCTGGATGGGCAGGGGAAAGCGCAGCGCATCGCGCGCCATGCCGATAAAAAGCGCCAGCAACAACAGGGCCCCACCCATGCCCAGTTCTACCGCCCACAGCAGGTATTCCTGGTGCGGGTTGCTGTGATTTCCCAGGCCGAAAATGGTGTCAGCGTTGCCCCCCTGAATGCGCTTGACCACAGGTGCCCAGTTGCCGACGCCATGCCCTTGCAAGGGTTTTTCCTGCAGGGCCTGCACCGAGCGCAGCCAGGCGTTGAGGCGCCAGCCAGAAGAGTCGCCCGCAGCGACCTGCTGGGTTGCAGCGAAGTTCTGGCTTTCGCGGTAAATCTTGGTCACGCGTTCATAGACCTTGGCGGAGCCCAGCGTCAGCCCCAGCAACAGCACCACGGGAGTGATGACCAGGGCCGGCACACGCAGGCGGCGCGGCATGGCCCACATGATGGCCAGAGCGATGGTTGTCAAGGCCACGACATAACCGCTCCGGCCCTCCAGCAAGAGCAGGGTGTTGACCAGTGCCAGCACTGCCAGGGTGATGCCCGCCCATTTCGGCCAGAGCCCTTCGCCGCGCAGGTACCAGAACACACCCGCCGATGTGGCAAACATCAGGGACTGATCCAGGTAAGTGGAGAACACCTCGTACCCCACCGCCGAGCCAGCCTGCCAAGGAACGGGAACGCCGGCAAACAGCAGCCAGGAGCTCAACAACAGAAAGCCCTGACCCAGCGCATAGGCGGCGACACCCAGGCGCGCCTCGGCCACACTGCGCACCAGAACGGCCAGCAGCGCAATCTCCACCACCTTGATGTGTTTGAGCAGGGTGTTGAGGGCAGAGGGCAGGTCGGCGCCCGTCCACAACAGACTGGAGGCGAACGCAACGCCGATCACGGCCAGGACGCGCGGTGTCCACAGCGTGCCAAGAGCCGCATCCCGCTGGCCCCGCACATAGGCAAAGCACAGATAGCCCAGGCCGACCACCAGAACCAGCACCTTTGCCAAACTCACCCAAGCCATGGGCAGGCTCACGGAGAGGCCACTCAGGCAGACCAGGATCAGGCGGGCGTTCCAGACACCCCGGCCGTTTGAACGGACCTCAGGCATCGCGGGGAGGCGCTTTGGGCGGCTGCCATGCGGCGCCCTTCTGGATCTCCAGCGCCTTCACATAACGGTAGAAGGTGCCCTCGAAGTTGCCCAGGGCAATCACAAACCCGGCCCAGCCATCGAGAAAGCCGCGCTTGAAGACATAGTGCTTCACAAACGACCAGATGCCGTGCGACAGCGCCATGCCCATGGTGATCTTCTTGTGCTTGATTTTTTCGGCCCCCAAGGTTGAATACCGGTTGGCCTTGTGCATGACCTCGCCCATGTTCTTGAACGGGAACTGCCAGATCGGGTTGCGCAGGTGGCCAATGGGCTTGTCGGACTTCAGCACATAGCCCTCATGCACGGGCTTCAGGTCGTAGGCCATGCTGCCGTTGCGAAACAGCTGGGGTTGGCGGTAGTTGGGGTACCAGCCTGAATGCTGAATCCAGCGGCCCATGAAGTAGTTGCGCCGGGGCATCCAGTACACATCGAGCGCATCGGGGCTGTTGATGGTTTCGCAGATTTCCTTTTGGGCTTCGGGTGTGCAACGCTCGTCGGCGTCCAGGCTGAAAATCCATTCATGCGTGCAGGCGGCAATGGCCTGGTTGCGCAGATCCCCAAAACCCTTGAAATCCACCTGCACCACCTTGGCCCCCATGCGGGTTGCGATTTCTGGCGTGCCATCGGTGCTCCACGAGTCCACCACAATGATCTCGTCAGCCCATTGGGCGCTTTCAATGGTGGCGGCAACTTTTTCGGCTTCGTTGAAGGCGATGATGTAGACAGAAATTTTGCTCATCGGGGGTGGTAGTATTCGGCCTCTTGTGCACGCAGCAGACGGGTTGCCAGCCGCGTAGTCTAGTCCAAAATGATTGCATCCCAACTTGTGTCAGTGGTCATCACAACCTACAACCGCAGCGATGCCTTGCTGGCGGTTCTGGATGG
>JAVBYK010000386.1 GCA_030824095.1 bacterium | reverse complement strand
GCCATCGAATTTGTGCAACCCCAGGGCGGCCTGTTCGTCTGGGCCCGCCTGACCGGCGCTGGTGGCAAGGTCAAGGACGGCGGTGAACTGGCCAAGCGCGCCATCGAAAAGGGTGTTGCCTTTGTGCCCGGTGCTCCGTTTTATGCGTCGAATCCGGATCTGTCCACCCTGCGGCTGAGTTTTGCCACGGCGCCAGTGGACAAGATTGAGGAAGGTGTGGGGCGCTTGGGCCAGGCCATATGACCTTGAATCTAAAATGCCCGGCTGTACCAATAGGGAGGGCTGCACCAGCCCCAGAATAACCAGATATGCCGGAAACCCTCGTTCCCAAGATCAGTGTGATTGTGCGCAGCATGGATCGACCCATGCTGCGGGAAGCACTTCATTCCATTTCCAGCCAGACCTACGCCAATATTGAAGTCATCCTCGTCAATGCCCTGGGTGGGGCACATCGACCGCTGGATGGGGAGTGCGGGCGGTTTCCACTGCGTTTGATTGGATCGGGCGGCCCCCTGCAACGCAGCGCTGCAGCCAATGTGGGGCTCGAAAACGCCTCAGGTGAGTGGATCGCATTCCTGGATGACGACGACTGGCTGGCCCCCGAGCACTTTGCCACTGTGCTGGATGCACTTCAGCACAGCGCTGGCAGCCAGGCCGCCTACGCGGGCGTTGCGGTGTGTGATGCGAACGGACAGGCCATCGATGTGCCGCCGTTCAATGCGGGTTTCTCTGCCGAACGTCTGCATCTGGAAAACTACATTCCGATCCATGCCATCGTTTTTGCACGCTCACTACTTGGCAGCACGGTGCGTTTTGATGAGTCCTTCGAAGTCTACGAAGACTGGGATTTCCTGCTGCAGTTGGTGCAGCGGACGGCGTTCATCCATGTGAATGCGGTTACGGCGTTCTATCGGGCCGGCGGCACATCCGGAGTCGGCATCAACGGGGAGACCGAAAAACAGAAGGCCGCCCGACACCGCTTGTTTGACAAATGGAAAGCCCAATGGTCCGGCGCGCAGCTGGACCATATTCTGCAGTTCGCCCGGAGCCAGGGCACGCCCGAGAAGAAATCCTTGTCCGATGCGCAAAGCGCATTGCACCAGGCCCACCAGGCCCTGGATGAGGCCCATTCGGCACTGGACGAGGCGCATGCTGCGCGCGAGCAGACACAGATGCTCCTCAAGTCACGGGAAACCAGCCTGAACGAGATTGCCGCGCAGATTCGAGAGCTGGAAAACCAACTGGCTGACAGAGAGGAAGCGGTGGAGATTGCAAAGGGGCAACTGTATGAGGTGTACCAGTCCACCAGTTGGCGACTGACGTCACCAATGCGTTTCATCGTTCGCGCGAAGCAGCGCGTTCTGCGTGGCGCCAAGACGGTTCTGCGCAGGGCGATCCAGCACGCGCTGGGCCAGACACCGTGGCCCAAAGGGCCGCCCGTGGTTACCCAGGGCTTTGCTGGTGAGGCCATTGTTCAGCCAGGCCCCAATCCCGAAACACCGCTGGTATCGGTGGTCAT
Source organism: bacterium (assembly GCA_030824095.1). Classification (GTDB taxonomy): domain Bacteria; phylum Pseudomonadota; class Gammaproteobacteria; order Burkholderiales; family Burkholderiaceae_C; genus Allorhodoferax. Next base: position 2,493 of record JAVBYK010000386.1, on the reverse strand, counting down.
GCCGGTCTACAACGCCTGCCGCGCGAACAAGCAATTCCTCATCAAGGCATTGGACAGCATCGCCAACCAGACCTACAAGAATGTGGAACTGGTCATTGTGGATGATGGCTCCACCGACGAAACCCACTCGGTTTGTCAGGAGTATCTGGCGGCGCACCCGGATCTTCGGGTTCAGTACCTGAGCAAAACCAATGGCGGTCAGTCAAGTGCCCGCAACTTCGGCATCAAGGCCAGTCACGGCGAGTACGTGGGCTTTCTGGACCAGGACGACGAGTGGTACGAGAACAAGCTGGAGATGGTGATTCCCTGGCTGGCCAACAAGGACATCGATGTGCTCTACACCGATTCGGACAGCATTGATGGTGACGACAAGGTGACCTTCGGGTGCATCCATGGCAAGTACCATTGCGGCTGGCCGCACCCCAAGTCCTCGCTGGACGATGTCCTGTTCAAGGACATCTTCGTGATGCCCGGCCTGATGACCATCAAGCGCGGTGCTTTTGAGGCGATTGGCGGCTTTGACGAAAAACTGTCGGGCTATGAGGACGATGACCTGTTCCTGCGGCTCTACGAACGCTTCAAGTTCTTCTACCTGCCAAAGCCCACGCTGCGCTGGCGCATGTATGGCGACAACTACAGCTTTTCGCACCGCATGCTCACCAGTCGCGTGTATTTCTGGAAGAAGCTCATCGCCAACTACACCGATGAAGGCAGGGATCGCTACCGGGTGCACATGATTTCACTGCGTTTTTTCTGGCAGTTCATGGGGCAAGCCAAGATGCAATACCAGGTGGGCAATGCACTGTGCTGGGAGAGCTTCAAGGGGGCCCGGGAAATCGTGCCCAGCCTGCCATGGCTGCAGCGCATGATTTTTGGTCTGGTCTTCTTCTTTCCGGACCGGCGCACACTGCCGCTGTTGGCCCGAACCCGCTCGGCTCTGGGGCAGTAGTCGGCTGGATTGGCGATGACTTCAACTGCTCCAACGGCGGCTTCCGGTCCGCATGACTTCCTCATCGTGGGCGGCGGCATTGCCGGTGCCTCGGTAGCCTACTGGCTGGCTCCACACGGCAAGACGGTGCTGCTGGAGCGCGAGTCGCAGCCCGGCTACCACTCCACCGGACGCTCAGCCGCGCTGTTCATGGCCAGCTACGGTGGGCCGCAGGTGCGCGCGTTGTCGCTGGCCAGTCTGCCGTTCTACTCCAACCCACCCGAAGGCTTTTCGGAGCATCCCCTGATCAGCCCACGTGGTGCGCTGATGGTGGCGGCGCCGGGGCAGGAAGAGGCGCTGGAGGCGCACTGGCAGGTGCTGTTGCAGACTTCGCCACAGGCGCAGCGTTTGAATACGCAAGAGGCCTGTGCCCTGGTCAGCGTGCTCAAACCCGACCAGGTGGTAGGCGCCGCACTGGAGCCCGATGCCATGGACATGGACGTGCACGCCATTCACCAGGGCTTCCTGAAAGGCATGCGCCGCAACGGAGGTGCCTTGGCTTGCGATGCCGAGATCACGTCGCTGCAGCACGATGGCCAACTCTGGACGGTGCGGGCCGCCGATGGCCGGCATTGGAGCGCCAAAGTGGTGATCAACGCCGCTGGCGCCTGGGCCGATGAACTGGGGCGTCTGGCCGGTGCACAAACCATTGGGCTGCAACCCTGCCGCCGCTCGGCCTTTGTGTTTAGCCCGCCGGAAGGCGTGTCGGTGGAGCACTGGCCCATGACCTACAGCGCCGGTGAGGACTGGTACATCAAGCCCGATGCCGGCGTGCTGCTGGGCTCCCCCGCCAATGCCGACCCGGTGGCGCCACACGACGTGCAGCCGGAGGAAATGGACATCGCACTGGCCATGCACGCCATTGGCGAGATGACCACCTTGTCGATGCGCCGCCCCTTGCGCACCTGGGCCGGGCTGCGTTCGTTTGTGGCCGATGGCGGCCTGGTCGGCGGCATGGACACGCAGGTACCCAACTTTGTCTGGGTGGCGGCGCAGGGCGGCTACGGCATCCAGACGGCGCCGGCCATGGGCGAGGCCTGTGCCGCACTGGCGCGCGGCTTGCCCTTGCCGGAGCATATTGCGGTGCAGGGGCTCACCGAAGACATGCTGGGCCCCCGGCGTTTGCGGGGGATCTAGCCTTGGGTGGCGCGCTTGCGCACCTGAACGGATTTGCTGTTCAACTCGCGCAGGGCATCTGCGGCAATCCAGCGGGCCGAGGGGCTGCCCTGCTGGCGGATGCGCTGCGCACAGGCCATCGCCGCCGCGTGCAGGCTGGAGTTGCGTTTGCCGATGTTGCGCAGGGCCCAGTTCACCGCCTTCTTGACGAAGTTGCGTCCATCGTCGGCAGCCGCTTCCACCCGTGTCAGCGCCTCCAGAAAGGGCGCATCACCAGTTGCCTTGTCGTGTACCGCCAGCGTGGCCAGCAGCGCAAAGGCAGCGCGGCGCACGAATTCGTCCTGGCGGGTAGACCACAAGTGAACCTTGCGCCAGGCCAGTGGGGATCG
>JAVBYK010000383.1 GCA_030824095.1 bacterium | reverse complement strand
GGGGCAGCGGCTTCCTGCTGCTCCACATTCTCGTAGTGACAGCGGGCTTCCTGCCAAGCCGGCGGTGACACCTCGTAGGTCACGCAGTAATCCAGTGCGGCCAATTCGAAATCGTCCAATAGTTGCAGGGTGCGCAGCGCGTTGAGTCGCATGGCCCACCAATCCGGGTTCACACTCTGGTCACCTGACGGCATCATGGCGCGCAGCGTGTCCACCAGGCGGTCCGCGCCGCTGAAACGCAGTGCCACGGGCTCATTGCACAGACTGCTGAACAAACCCGCCATCAGCGGCATGGCGTCTTCATGAATTCGCACCATGCGGGACCAATCCAGATGCCAGGGAGTGGGATTGGATGCCATGGCCTCGCGCAATTCCTCCATGGCCAGGGCATTGAGCTCCGGTGGACTGCTCCAGATGGCACCCACCGCGTATTTGCGGCGTGCAGTGTCATCGTCCGAGGAGGGTGCCGGCGCCGCAATGACAGGCTCCGGCTCTTCACCAATAGCACTCCATAGAGGCAGTATGGTTTCAAAGCAATAGGAGAACTCCACCACAGCCTGGTCAAAGCGTGCCCGGTTGTTGGTGGCACGGTACAGATCCAGCAGGGCAGCGGCCCAGGAGCAGGAAACCTCGTGGGAGACCGCACCACCGCGCAACGCGTCCAGCAATCCGGCTTCCGCGCCATCGTCATCCCCATTGGCAAACCGGATGGCAGCCTCTTCCAGTTCTGGGTCGGTGGCCATATCCTCGACATCGATGGCAAACAGTTTGGACGTGGAGAAACCCACTTCAGCCCCGTCATAACTCTGTGCCAGCGCGCCCATCATCGGAGCCGCACCCATGCCACCGCGTGCCTTGTTGGCTGTGGGAGGGGGCAACGGCTCCATGCCATCGCCCATTTCGGTCGCCAGAAACTCTGCCGATCCGGACACCGGGGGGCCTGTCTGCAATTCAGAAACTTCGGTCGTACCAAATTGCTCGGACTGGGTCATGGGCGCTGCGGCTGCCGGCGCTGCCACCTGGGCAGGAGGCGCCTTCTGGGGCTGCTCCTGCGCCACCGGGAACCCCTGACCCTGGGCGGATGCGGCATCCTGCTTGCCCTTCCACCACTGCTTGGACATCTGGGCTTCGATCTCGTCGATCTTTTTCAGAGTGACGGCGCGTCCATCCGGATCGGTGGCCATGCTGGACTGAAAGACTGAGGGCCTGCCCATGCCCGCCACGGCAGAAACACCGCGGCTGCGCAGTTTGCGCAACTGATCAAATTCCCGCTTGCGGATGAAATCGTTCTGCCGCTTGCGCTCAATCATCTGCTTGAGCACCTGCTTGTCGTAACCACTGTCCTGCTCGGGCTGGGGCCGCTCCAACTCCGACCAGTCCTTGGTCGGATTGCGAACGAACATCGCCATTTTGGACAACAGTCCCGGGCGATCGCTTTTGGTGGCCATGAGCGCAGTTTACCGAACGTGCACGGGATTCACATCCGCACCGCTGTCAATCGCCAAACATTTTCTGCTTGAGTTCGCGGCGTTGCTGTGCTTCGAGTGAAAGCGTCGCCGTGGGGCGCGCCAGCAGACGGCCAACACCAATGGGCTCGCCCGTTTCGTCGCAATAGCCGTAGTCACCTGCATCGATCCGGGCAATCGACTGCTCGATCTTCTTCAGCAGCTTGCGCTCGCGATCGCGCGTACGCAATTCCAGCGCATGCTCTTCCTCGATAGTGGCGCGATCCGCGGGATCGGGCACGACCGACGTGTCTTCACGCAAGTGCTCGGTAGTCTCGCCAGCACTGTTGAGAATGTCCAGCTTGAGCTTGGTCAGCTTCGCGCGGAAGGCCGCCAGTTGAACCGCATTCATGTATTCGGCGTCCGGCATGGCCATCAGCTCGGCATCGGTCAACTCAGCTGCCGGTGTCGTCTTCCAGTTGTTGGCCAGCTTGGCGTCTTTCTTGATAGAAGACGGCAACGCGGGCACGATGAGTGGCGATGGAGTGGACTGGGTGTAGCTGGCCTTGGCAGCCGTCGAGGCAACGGTCTGTGCCATGGAGGGCACAGTCAACTGCGCCAGTCGGGAAGAGGGGCGCCCGGCCTTGGCAGGCGCGGCGGCTGCAGCGGGTGCAACGGGAACAGGAGTCATTTTTTCTGCGGGTGGCGTGGTCGCCACGGGGGTCTTGGTCTTGGGTGAAACAGGTGTCGCCATGGGCTTGGCTGACGCTTTGGAAACGGGCATGGGTGCGGGGCTGGCAACAGCCCTTGGTTTGGAAACAGGGGAAGCCTTGGGCTTGGACACGACCGGCACGGCCTTGGCGGTGGGTTTGACGGGCACCTTCTTCGCTGGCACCGCCACTTTCGCAGCCGGCTTGGTGATCTTGGCGGCAACGACCTTGGACGCCGGCTTGACCGCAGCTTTGGGAGCAGGCTTGGGCACTGCCTTGGCGACAGGTTTGGCAGGGGCAGCGGCCTTGGTCGCTTTTTTGGCAGGCGTCACCACCTTGGCGGCCGGTTTCCCCTTGGGCTTTCCAGCTGCTGGCGCTTTGGTGGGGGCCGTAGGGGCCTTGCTGCTTTTTCCCGGTTTAGCTTTCACGTCTTGTCTCCTGGCAGAACTCTTCTGCACATGGTCGGTGGTGCCTGCAGTCCCGCCGCGGCTTTTGGAAGTTTTGTCCGGCGGGGCTTCTCCGGCGCGCGAGTGTACAGGCTTACCCATCGGAAAACCCATCAGTTGCAAAATCGAGACAATCATTTGGCTTTCAATCCGCAAAAAACTATATACCGTGACGGGTTAATCGATCAGACAATGCCGCACCTTAACGCCCGCTTACACCAATGACTGCTCCATTCCCTGCAAGAGAATGTCCTTGGGCAAATCAATGCCGATGAACACCATCTTGCTACCCCGGGCTTCGCCCTCGGCCCATTGTGGGCCGAGATCGCTGCCCATCAACTGGTGCACGCCCTGGAAAATGACTTTCCGGTCCGTGCCCTTCATATACAGAACCCCTTTATAGCGCAGCATGCGGGGCCCATAAATATTGACGATGGCGCTCAGGAAGTCTTCCAGCTTGGCCGGGTCAAACGCCCGGTCCGATTTGAAGACAAAGCTCTTCACATCATCATCGTGGTGATGGTGGTGGTGTCCGCCACCATGCGCGTGCGACGGATGGTTGCAGGCCTCGCCCGGCGCATGGTCGTGTCCGGCATGGTCATGGTCATGCTCGTCTTCCTTGAGGAAATCGGGATCGATATCGAGCTTGGCATTGAGGTTGAAGCCGCGCAGGTCAAACACCTCGCTCAGGGCCACATCCCCGAAGTGAACCGCCTTCTGCGGGGCCCGCGGGTTCATGTGCTTGAGCCGGTGCATCAGCGCATCCAGTTCCTCTTTGGAAACCAGATCGGACTTGCTAATGAAGATCTGGTCGGCAAAGCCCACCTGGCGACGTGCCTCCTGGCGGTCGTCAAGTTGTTGGTCAGCGTGCTTGGCATCGACCAGGGTCAGGATGGAGTCCAGCAGGAATGACTCGGCAATCTCGTCATCCATGAAGAAGGTCTGGGCCACCGGGCCGGGGTCGGCCACGCCGGTGGTCTCTATCACCACGCGTTCAAAGTCCAGCAAGCCCTGGCGCTTCTTGGCCGCCAACATTTGCAGGGTGACGCGCAAGTCCTCACGAATGGTGCAGCAGATGCAGCCATTGCTCATCTGGATGATCTGCTCGTTGGTGTCGCTGACCAGGATGTCGCTGTCGATGTTCTCTTCACCGAACTCGTTCTCGATGACGGCGATCTTCTGGCCATGCGCCTCGGCCAGCACGCGCTTGAGCAGCGTCGTCTTACCCGAGCCCAGAAAGCCGGTCAGGATGGTGGCGGGGATCAAACTCATGGGGAAATCCAAAATTCAGCAGGTGGGGAGTGTACTGGCCCTTTCAAGTCACTTCACTTACGCATCACCACAAGCCCCTTGAGGTATTCCCCTTCGGGGAATGCAATGGTCATCGGGTGGTCCGGGGCGCCGCCCATGCGCTC
>JAVBYK010000054.1 GCA_030824095.1 bacterium | reverse complement strand
CAGGTGGCGCACCAGATCGCCCGCGGCATTGCCGTGCTGCCGCTGGGTATCAGCAAGGCCGAGCGCGGCTACGCGCTGGCCCAAAATGCCCTGCAGCAGCCCCGGCGCGCGCAACCACCGGCACTAACGCCGGACACGCCCGTGGCGGTTGCCGCTGCGCGCGTGTTGCGTGAAATGTTCAGCCAATTCACCCACAACCTGGTCACGCTGGAGCACTCCGATGACCCCGAACTGGTGCACCAGGCCCGGGTGGCGTGGCGGCGTTTCAAAAGTGGCCTGAAGCTGTTCAAGAAGACCGCCGGGGTTCAGACCGTCCCCAGTTGGCAGGATCTGCTGCCCTTGCTGCACGCCCTGGGTGGCCTGCGCGATCTGGACGTGGCCCACCTGGAAACCCTGCCCATGCTGGCCAACGCCTATGCCGCCGGCAACAGCACCCGCCAGGCCCACTGGCGCGCCATGCAGGAGTCGCTGGTGCAGGCTGCAGACCAGCAGCGCCAGCTTGTGCGCACCACGCTGAGCGATCCGACCATCGGCGCCAACCTGCTGGCCCTGACGGAATGGCTGGAAAGCGGCTTGTCGGGAGATGGCGTGGAAGAACCCGTGAAAGGGCGCAAAACAACACTGCGTCGCTGGGCCCAACGGCGCATTGCCCGCCTGCGGGAGCAATTGAAAGCCAGCCTGAAGGATGTGGACCACCCGGAGAGTGCCCACCGAGCCCGTATCCTGTCCAAGCGGCTGCGCTACAGCATCGAGGCGCTGCGCCCCCTGTTACCCAAACGGCGCGCCCACCGCTGGTACCAATGGGCGGCGCAGGTGCAAGGCGACATGGGTGCGGAGCGGGACTTGCAACAGGCGCTGGAAATTGCCGCACGCCTACAGGCCCACGAGGGCCTGCAGGAGTTCCTGCGTGGCGTTCAGGCGCGCATGACCCAGGCGCGGTAGCGGGACCGCTGCAGGGCCACCAGTTCCACCACGCCCCAGACAATGCTGCCCAGTACCGCGAAGTGGCGCACGGCGGTGTTCATCCCCCTATGCATGGCCCGGCTCCGCCACGGTATCGGTCAGCACCTGCGCCGTGCCAGCACGATGGCTCGCAAAGCCCAGCCCGACCCAGCCGTCATCAAACAGCGCGTCCAGTTTTTTCTGCAATCCCAAGAGTTTCCAGAGCATGGCGGACTCCAATCCCGTCGTTGAAGGAGTCTCTAGGCTAGCGCGCCAATGTGACGGTTTCGCGTCAAACGCGCTTACCCTTGCAATGGGGTCTGATATGCAACAGGCGGGTGCTTTGCCCAATATGCTCGTCCGATGAATTACCTGCCCGAGCTTGAAGCCGTGGAGCGGATACTGGACCTGGGCGGCAAGCACCTGGATGTCCAGATCGCGCACCAGGCCGCCCTTCCCAACGGCTCCTCGCTGCCGGTGTACGCCATTGGCCTGGGCAATGCGAGCCGGCAGGTGCCGGCCATCGGCTTCTTTGGCGGCGTGCATGGTCTGGAGCGCATTGGCGCCGAGGTGGTGATTGCCTTTCTGCACAGCCTGGTCATGCGCCTGCAGTGGGATGCCACCCTGCACCAGCAACTGGAGTCCGTTCGCCTGGTGTTCATGCCCATCGTCAACCCCGGCGGCATGCTGATGGGCACGCGTGCCAACCCCAACGGCGTGGACCTGATGCGCAATTCCCCGGTGGATGCGGTGGACCAGGTGCCGTTCCTGATTGGCGGCCAGCGCATCAGCGCCGCCCTGCCCTGGTACCGGGGTAGGGCCGGTGCGGCCATGGAGGCGGAAAACCAGGCACTGTGCCAGGTGGTGGAGTCCGAACTGCTGAGCCGGCGCTTCAGCATGGCCCTGGACTGCCACTCCGGCTTTGGTGCCAGTGACCGGCTATGGTTTCCCTACGCCCACACCCGCAAGCCGATTGCGCACCTGGCCGAGATGCAGGCGCTCAAGGAAGTGTTCCTGCAGACCTACAACCACCACGCCTATGTGTTTGAGCCGCAAAGCCTGCAGTACCTGGCCCACGGCGACATCTGGGACCACCTGTACCTGCAGGCCTGCGACGACGACAACCGGGTCTTCCTGCCGCTGACGCTGGAGATGGGCTCGTGGCTGTGGATCAAGAAGAACCCGCGCCAGATGTTTTCGCTCAAGGGCATCTTCAATCCGCTGATCGAACACCGCCAGCACCGCGTGCTGCGCCGGCACCTCGCGCTGCTGGACTTTTTGTCCCGCGCTGCCTGCAGTTTTGAGCGCTGGCTGCCCAGCGAGGCCACGCGCATCAAACTGCATGCCGACGCACTGAAGAACTGGTATGACTGACATGCCACGCATAACCTGGGTTTTGCTGCGCGGGCTGACACGCGAGTCGGCACACTGGGGCAGTTTTCCCCAAGCCTTTCAGCACGCCCTGCCCGATACCAATGTGGTCGTGCTGGACCTGCCCGGCAACGGGGTGCTGCACCGGCAGCGCAGCCCCGTGTCCATCGCCCCCCTGGTGGACTTTTGTCGCACCGAACTGATGCGGCAGGACTACGCGCCGCCCTACCAGGTGCTGGCCATGTCCATGGGGGCGATGGTGACCGCGCAGTGGGCCCACACGGCGCCACAGGAGCTGGCGGGTGCGGTGTTGATCAACACCAGTTTTCGGCCGTTCAACCCCATCTACCAGCGCTTGCGGCCGCGCAACTATGGCCGCCTGTTGCGCATGCTGCTGTTACGTCCATCCGACGCAGCACTGGAGCGCGTGGTCCTGCAGATGACAAGCAACCATGCGGATCAGCACCTGGACGCGCTGGCTAACTGGATCGCCATTCGCCAGCGGCACCCGGTGCGTGCCAGCAACGCACTGCGCCAACTGGTGGCCGCAGCACGCTTCAGGGCCAACCCGCAGGCGCCGTCATGCCCGGTGCTGCTGCTGGGCAGCGAACGGGACGGATTGGTCAATGTGCAGTGCACGCGGGCCATTGCGCAGCACTGGGGCAGCCCCATGGCCCTGCACCCCGTTGCCGGGCATGACCTGCCGCTGGACGACCCACAGTGGGTCATCCAGCAGGTGCAGCGCTGGTCTAAACAGGCTTGATCACGCGCCAAGCCGGCTGACCCGATAGGGATGGGTCTATATGGGCAGTGATGTTGTATTGATTCAACATTTCAATTACAGTTAAATTGTTTTCAAATCGCGATCAACCCCAAAAGCCCACCATGAACCTTGCCGAGCAACTCAATCGGGACTGCATGTGCCGCACGCTCAATGCCGAGCGTCTGCGTGAGCAGTTGGAGACCTCGGCAGATCTTCGCGGCATGGCTGGCTCGCTGGCCAGCACGCACCCCCATCTGTTCTCCCAAACCGCGGTGTTTCTGGACCCCGCGGTACACACCACCCTGGCCCGCACCGTGGCCGCCATAGCGCGCGTCATGGCACTGCCGACCTACCAGCAGTACACACTGGCCCAGGCAGGCCCCATCGCCCAGCACGACTTCGGTCCGGCGGGCGTGTTCATGGGCTATGACTTTCACCTCAGTGCGCAGGGGCCGCGCCTCATCGAGATCAATACCAACGCCGGTGGCGCCTTGCTCAATGCCGCGCTGGCGCGCGCGCACCGCGCCTGCTGCGAGAGCATGCACGGCGTGTTTGATGCCTGGATCGACCTCGCACAACTCGACGCTGTGTTCTTCGACATGTTTCTGCAGGAGTGGCACAGCCAGCGCGGCGCACTGCCGCTGCGCACGGTGCTGATCGTCGACGATGCCCCACAGACCCAGTTTCTGGCGCCGGAGTTTGAACTGGCCCGCCATCTGTTCCAGAGCCGGGGCATCCATGCCGTCGTGGCCGACCCGCAGGAACTGCAGTGGCGTGACGGTGCGCTGTGGCACCCCGCCCTGCCCACCGGGCTACCGGTCGATCTGGTCTACAACCGGCTGACCGACTTTGACCTGTCCGAGCCCGGTCATGCCGCATTGCGCGACGCCTATGCAGCCGGTGCCACGGTCGTCACGCCGCACCCGCGCGCCCACGCGCT
>JAVBYK010000137.1 GCA_030824095.1 bacterium | reverse complement strand
GCGCATCTTCAGGCTCACGGCCAGGATGTCGCGCACCAGGGAGCCGCCGGAGCTGTCGTCCAGCGTGTGCATGTGCTCCACCTCGGTGAGGCTGAGCAGCTTGGAGACTTCCTGGTTCTTCTTGAGTTGCAGGATGTGGATGGCTGCCCCCGGGTATTGGCGACGCAGGGCCGCAAACATGGGGCCGGCCAGCACGATGCTGCCCATCTCGGACAGCAGGATCACCAGGATGTTCTTCGGTTGCCGGGGCATGCGCGTCGGCGCGCCAAACAAGCCGGTGAGCCGCACCCAGGCAGACACCGCACCGCACAGAAGCTGGCCTACCCAGCGGTCAATGAAGCGTTGTGTCTGGATTTTCATGGTCTAGTCAGTTGGGGTCAGAGCACACGCTGGCGCGGTGGTCTGACCCGCAATTGTCACTTGAGGCCTGCAGCCGCACGCAGCGCCTGGGTCTTGTCGGTGCGCTCCCAGGTGAACTCGGGCTCTTCGCGCCCAAAGTGGCCGTAGGCGGCGGTCTTTTCGTAGATCGGGCGCAGCAGGTCCAGCATCTGGATGATGCCTTTGGGACGCAGGTCAAACACCTCGGCCACGATGGCGGACAGCTTGTCATCGGGGATGACGCCGGTGCCTTCGGTGTAGACCGTGATGTTCATGGGCTTGGCCACGCCAATCGCGTAGGCGACCTGCACCTGGCACTGCTTGGCCAGACCGGCGGCGACCACGTTCTTGGCCACATAGCGGGCAGCGTAGGCGGCCGAGCGGTCGACCTTGGACGGGTCCTTGCCGGAGAACGCGCCACCACCGTGGGGGCAGGCGCCGCCATAGGTGTCGACGATGATCTTGCGCCCGGTCAGGCCGCAGTCACCTTGCGGGCCACCCACCACAAAGCGGCCGGTCGGGTTGACCAGGTAGCGGGTGTTGGTCAGCCACTCCTTGGGCAGCACGGGCTTGATGATTTCCTCGATGATGGCCTCGGTGAAGCTGGCCTTCATCGTGGTCTGGGTCTCGGACTGGTCGGGGCTGTGCTGGGTGGACAGCACCACGGTGTCGATGCTGTGGGGCTTGCCGTCCACATAGCGCATCGTCACTTGGCTCTTGGCGTCCGGGCGCAGGAAGGGCAGACGGCCATCCTTGCGCAACTGGGCCTGGCGCTCCATCAGACGGTGGGCGTAGTAGATGGGCGCGGGCATCAGCTCGGGTGTCTCGTCGCAGGCGTAGCCGAACATCAGGCCCTGGTCACCGGCGCCGGTGTTCAGGTGGTCGTCCGATGCGTGGTCCACGCCCTGGGCGATGTCGTTGGACTGCTTGTCATAGGCCACGAGCACGGCGCAGCCCTTGTAGTCGATGCCGTATTCGGTGTTGTCGTAGCCGATGCGCTTGATCGTGTCGCGGGCCACCTGGATGTAGTCCACGTGGGCGTTGGTGGTGATTTCACCGGCCAGCACGACCAGACCGGTGTTGGTCAGGGTTTCGGCCGCGACGCGGGACTTGGGGTCCTGCTTGAAAATCGCGTCGAGGATGGCGTCAGAGATCTGGTCGGCGACTTTGTCGGGGTGGCCTTCGGAAACAGATTCGGACGTAAAAAGAAAATCGTTCGCCATGGTTCATTGCTCCAAAAAACATCAAGTCGCGTTGCTTGGGCTTTTGGGGCTTTAGCGAACGCTTTAGCAGATTTGTCGGTTTCGACAAGGCACAATGGCAACCCAATCAGGAATCGCCACCGTGTGCGTCGCCCTGCAAGTAGTTCCATAACTCAGCGACGCTTTGGATTTTATCTCAGACAGGGACCCGCAATTGGATGAAATGACATCCCTTTTGCCCGCAGGGGCATGGACCGACCGCCCAGGCGCCCGCCCATGCTGACGCAGGCCTTGTTGCTGCTGATCCGCGCCATTGCGCTGCTGCCGTTGCCGCTGGTGCGGGGATTGGGCGCCGTGTTGGGGTGGCTGCTGTATTCCCTGGTCGCGTCCCGGCGGCGCGTGGTCCTGACGAATCTTGCGCTGTGCTTCCCGCAGTGGTCGCAGGATGAGTTGCGTGCCCAGACCCGCAGGGTGTTTGTCCGCTTTGCCCAGAGCTGGCTGGACCGTGGCTGGCTGTGGCACGGTAGCGAGGCGGTGCTGCACCGACGTCTGGTGCTGGAAGGGGATTTGCAGGCGCTGCAGGGCGACAAGCCCACGGTGCTGTTCGCGCCGCACTTCATGGGGCTGGACGCCGCCTGGACGGCGTTGACGTTGAACGTTGCAAGGCGCTTTGCCACCATTTACTCACCACAATTGAATGCAGCGGCCGATGCCTGGATTTATGCCGGGCGCCAGCGCTTTGGCGCACCCGAAATGGTGGCGCGGCTCGATGGTGTCAAGCCCATTGTGGCGGCCCTGCGAGCGGGTGAGCCGCTGTACCTGCTGCCGGACATGAACTTTGATCCAAGCGAGTCGCTGTTCGTGCCATTCTTTGGCGTGCAGGCCTGCACCATTCCCTCGTTGTCGCGTTTTGCCCGGCTGGGGCGTGCCCAGGTGGTGCCCATCGTGACGCGCATGACGCCGGGCGGTTATGCGGTGCGGGTGCTGCCGGCGTGGACGGACTTTCCGACGACGGATTTGGTGGCGGACACCACGCGCATGAACCGCGAGCTGGAGTCCTACATCACGCCCGACCCATCCCAGTACTACTGGGTGCACAAGCGCTTCAAGGACCGGCCGAATGGGGAGACGCCACCGTATTGAGGGCTCGGATCGTGTCGCTAGGCGCTATCAAATAGATAGCTTACTATTCCCATTTCACGAGGGCTGGTGCAGGAAATCGCTTAAAAGAGTTTGGATCAACGCAGGCAGCTCGTGGATGATCCAGTGCGAGGCACCGGGGATCTTGTGCAACCTGAGGTCGGGCACGTAGGCGTCCAGCCCGTCAATCAACTCGGGCGGCAGCGCCGCGTCATCCATGCCCCAGACCACCAGCGTCGGCAGGGCAATGGTCAACATGCTGGTGGGCAGTTCCACGGCCGCGGCGGCAGGGTCTTCAGGCCGGGGCGGGCGCAGCGGTGAGGAGCGGTAGTAGTTGCAGCCACCACGCAGACCTTGCGACCAGACGGCGCGGTACTGGTCCTTGACCGCCTCGGTCAGCCACGGCGTGGGCCGCTCGCCGGTGAATTCATGGGTCAGAAAGCCCCACAGACGCTCAAAATCATGGGCGGTCAGCAACGCTTCTGCATCCTCGCGGATCAGGAAGTTCATGTAGGCACTGGCCTGTTGCTGCGCCGGATTGTGTTTGAGTTCGCGCAGAAAGGTGCCGGGGTGCGGGGAGTTGATGATGGCCAACCGGCGGGTCCGATGCGGCAACTGGTTGGCAAAATTCCAGGCCACGGCGCCGCCCCAGTCGTGGGCCACCAGGCATTCCAGCGGTTGTGTGCCGCCGGTTTCAATGGCGACCAGGGCCGCAATGTCCTGCACCAGGTGTTTGGGCCGGTAGGCGCTGACATCCACCGGGGCGGATGAGTGCTCAAAGCCGCGCAGATTCGGGGCCACGCAGCGGTAGCCACCGTTGGCTTCTTGGGCAAAGTGCTCCAGCAGTGCGTCCCAGACAAAGGCGCCTTCGGGAAAGCCGTGCAGGAACAGCAGGACCGGGCGGCCCGGCCGGCCGGCGGCGCGGCAACTCAGCGTAATGCCGTGCGGCAGGCTCTGCTGGTAGGTGGCAATCATTCCGGTGTGACGGGCGCGGGCACTTCCTGCGCGACGGGGGCCTTGCCCTCGGGGTGTGCCCATTTCCACAGCAGCTGCGCGACTTCATCGATGCCCTTGCGTTTGGGGGCTGAAAACAGCATGACTTCGCCGCCGCCGGCCTGCAGCTTGGTGATTGACAGGATCTTGGTGGCCTCACTGCGGGTGAGCTTGTCGGACTTGGTCAGGACAATCAGGAACTTCAGGCCTTCCTGCACCCGTGGGCGGATGACGTCCAGCAGGATTTCGTCCAGCTCGGTCATGCCATGGCGCGGGTCGCACATCAGCACGATGCCCATCAGGTTCTTGCG
>JAVBYK010000391.1 GCA_030824095.1 bacterium | reverse complement strand
GGCACCCACCACCAGCACCGTGTCGCCCTGGTTGGTGCGGGTGACCGCCTGCTGGGGTAGCAGCATGCCCTGCGGCAGTTCCGCTTGCGAGAGGCGCACGCGCACATACTGGCCCGGCAACAGCAGGCCGTCGGGATTGGGCACCTCGGCGCGCAGCGTGATCTGGCCGGAGGTGGCGTCCACGGTCAGGTCGGTGAACAGCAGTTTGCCGGGCTTGGGTAGCTCGGTGCCGTCCTCCAGCACCACACGCACCGGCACCGAGCCATCGCCGGATGCGCGTAACTGCTTGGCGGCCAGGGCCTTGCGCAGGCGCAGCACGTCGGTGCTGCTCTGGGTGAAGTTCACATACACCGTGCCGGTCTGCTGAATCACGGCGAGTTGCGTGGCCTCGGCGGCGCTGACCAGGGCGCCTTCGGTCACCAGCGCCTGGCCAATGCGTCCGGAAATGGGGGCGCTGACTGCGGCGTAATCCAGGTTGATCTGGGCGGTCTGCACGGCGGCCTTGGCGGTGGCCACATCGGCCTGGGCCTGCTTCTCGGCCGTCACCAGCGTGGTGAATTCCTGCTTGCTTATGGCATTGGCTTCGACCAGGGGCTTGTAGCGCTCGACCTGGGCGCTGGCCTGGGCCAGGTTGGCCTGACCCTTGGCCAGGCTGGCCTGGGCACTTTCCAGCGCGGCCTTGTAGGGGGCGGGGTCGATCTGGTAGAGCAACTGGCCCGCCTTGACCTCACTGCCTTCGCGGAACAGTCGCTGCAGCACCACGCCGTTCACGCGGGCCCGCACCTGGGCCACCCGCACGGCGCTGACGCGGCCGGGCAGCTCGGTTTGCAGGGCCACGGTCTCATTGGCAACCGTTACGACACCCACCGTGGCGGGTGGCGGCCCGCCAGCGCCACCAGCAGCACCGGGTGCGCCGTCCTTGGCGCCACAGGCGGCAAGCAGGGCAAGTGGGGTCAGCACCAGGGCCATGCGGCGCAGGGAAACACCTGGAATGGTTTGGTCAGCGAAGGCGCGCAATGAGGACATGAAAAATCCTTTTTCTTGGAGGTACCTGGCAGGCGCCAGGGAGAGATGAATGTTGAGCCAGCGCAAGCCGGCGTCAACCAAAGGTGGCAATTCTAGGAATTTGAATTAGTATACATACATCAGTGAATGTATATTGTGAACGTTTTGTAAATAACCCTGACAGCAAGCGAGATATGGCCCGACGCACCAAAGAAGACGCCCTAGTGACCCGTGACCTGATCCTGGACGCCGCTGAGCGGGTGTTCCAGCGCCGGGGGGTTTCGCGCACCTCGCTGCAGGAGATTGCCCAGGACGCCGGCCTGACACGCGGCGCCATTTACTGGCACTTCGACAACAAGGCCGATGTATTTGATGCCATGCTGCAACGCGTGACCCTGCCCATGGTTGCGAGCCTCAAGAGTCCGCCCGAAGCCGAGGCTGCCGACCCGTTGCAGCACCTGCGCCGCAATGTGGCCTCTGCCTTCCACCAGACCGTGCACGACCTGCAGGTGCAAAGGGTGTTTGAAATTGCCTCGCACAAGGTCGAGTACGTGGATGAGTTGCTGACCCTGCGCGAGCGCCACATCACCGAGCGCAACGAATGCATGGACGATTTGCACCGTCTGGTGTCGCTGGCCGTGGACTGCGGACAATTGCCCAGCAGCGTGTGCGTGCGCCCTGCGGCGATTGGGTTGCATGCATTGATTGATGGCCTGATGCATAACTGGCTGCTGCACCCCGAGTCGTTTGATCTGGAGGCGGTCGGCACCCAGGCGCTGGATGCTTACCTGGCCGGGCTTGGTGTGGCAGCTAACAGACTGTTAGTGGCTGCTTGACTATTCTCTGAAAACGCCGAACTGATACGTCGTCAATCCGGGCTGCGGAACATTTGTCTCACCAAGAGGGCATTCATGCCAATCCCCGCAACGGTTGAAAAACAAGACGAACCCACTCTATCGCGCCGGCGTCCGTCGCCATTTTCATTGGCTGCATGGAAGCAATTCGTCGATGTAGCGAAGCCTTACTGGTTGGGTGATCACAAAAAAGCAGCATGGACATTGCTGGCTCTGCTCGTCGCTTTGATGCTGGCCGAGACCCAGATGGCCGTGATGCTGAACGAGCAGAGTGGCGAGATGGCATCCGCATTGGCGGGCAGGGAGGCTGATCGCTTCTGGCAGTCGGTTTACACGTGCTTGGGCATATTGGCGGTCGCCGTGCCGATCTACGCCTTCTACTACTACATGCGCGATGCGTTCGCCAACCAGTGGCGGCGCTGGCTCACCGGCCGCTTCCTGGATGGCTATCTGCGCGATCGCAAATACTACGCATTGGGCTCCATGGGCGAGATCGATAACCCGGACCAGCGTATCAGCGAGGACATCAATACGTTCACCGGCAGGTCTATCCACTTCCTGCTGATATTTTTGGGCTCGTTGATGCAACTGGTGGCCTTCAGCACGGTGCTGTGGTCGATCTCCCATCTGCTGGTAGGGGTTCTGGCGGTGTATGCGTTCCTGGGAACTTTCGTTGCGCTTTACATCTTTGGCAAGCCGCTGATCCAGCTGAATTTCTGGCAAATCCGCCGGGAAGCTGACTTCCGCTTCGGCTTGATGCGTCTGCGCGAAAACGCAGAGTCCATCGCCTTCTACCGTGGCGAAGCACAAGAGCGCGCACAGATCGACAGTAAATTTGGCAAGGTGTTCACCAACTTTGCGCGACTGATCAAGCAGCAGCGCTCGCTCAATATTTTCCAACGCGGCTTCAACCAACTCACCATCGTATTGCCCAGTGTGATTCTGGCCCATGCGGTGCTGTCGGGCGAGATGGAAGTGGGTCGTGCGGTGCAGGCGACCGGTGCGTTTGTTGCGGTGCTGGGTGCCGTCGCGTTGATTGTTGACAACTTCGAGAGCCTCAGCCGGTTCGTGGCAGGCATCGACCGGCTGCAGGCCTTGTCAAAACTGGTATTGACCGACCCTGTGGCGCAACCCGCACCCGATGACGACAAGCATCCGCAGATCCAGACGGAAGTGGGTGAGCAACTCGCGCTGGAGGCGCTCACGCTGTATACGCCCCAGTATGAACGCATGCTGATCAAGGAGCTGACGCTGGCATTGAAGCCGGGGGACGGGCTGCTGATCACCGGTGACAGCGGCTGCGGAAAAAGTTCTTTACTGCGTGCCATCGCGGGGCTGTGGCGTTCTGGCACGGGCGTGATCCGCCAGCCGCCGCTGGAAGATGTGTTCTTCCTGCCGCAGCAGCCGTATATGCAGGTCGGTACCCTGCGCAGCCAACTCATCTACCCCAGTCTGGAGACCAGCCTTGGCGATGAGCAATTGCTCGAAATACTGGACGCGGTGCACATGGAAGAGTTGGCCGAGCGGGTGGGCGGCCTGGATGCCGTGCTGGACTGGGGCAAGCTGCTGTCCGTGGGTGAGCAGCAGCGTCTGGCCTTCGGCCGTGTTCTCGTGCACCAGCCCCGCATTGTCATTCTGGACGAAGCCACCAGCGCGCTGGACAGCCACAATGAAAGCTCGCTCTATGAACGGCTGCGCGGCGCGGGTACCACCCTCATCAGCATCGCCCACCGCCCGGCCGTGCTGCGCCACCACACCCACGTGCTGCGGCTGGTCGGCGCAGGTGCATGGGAGCTGCACCCGGCGGATGGCTACCAGTTTGACGGGCCTCTGTCGGTTGAATCAACTCCAGGCACGCAAGGCCCGCAGCAGTGAACGTTTCTTGGCCTGGTGCCCGCCCATGCGCCGGAGAATATCGTCCAGCGTGTGAATGGCATCCGTGATGTGCGGCCCCTTGTTAAGCATTACGCACTCGGCCCGCACGCCCAGGCCTGCGTCCGAGATTTCGGCCCGTGAAGGCACACCCGTTTTTGCCAGTGTTTCCAGAACCTGCGTGGCCCAGATCACCGGCATGTGCGCGGCCTCGGCACACCAGAGGATTTCCTCCTGCACTTCGGCCAGACGCTCGTAGCCGCACTCCACTGCCAGGTCGCCCCGCGCAATCATGATGCC
>JAVBYK010000234.1 GCA_030824095.1 bacterium | reverse complement strand
TCCTTTGCCGGCCAGCAGGAAACATTCCTCAACGTGCACGGCATCGACGACATCCTGCACAAGATCCGCGAAGTGTTTGCCTCGCTGTACAACGACCGCGCCATCAGCTACCGCGTGCACAAGGGCTTTGCCCACGATGTGGTGGCCTTGAGCGCCGGCATCCAGCGCATGGTGCGCTCCGACTTGGGCGCCGCCGGTGTGATGTTCACCATCGACACCGAGTCCGGCTTTGATCAGGTGGTGTTCATCACCTCCAGCTACGGTTTGGGCGAGACCGTGGTGCAGGGCGCCGTGAACCCGGACGAGTTCTATGTGCACAAACCCATGCTGAAGGCCGGCAAGCGCGCCGTGATTCGCCGCAACCTGGGCTCCAAGCTGATCCAGATGCAGTTCACGACGGCCGAGGAAAAGGCCCAAGGCGGCAAGCTGGTCAAAACTACCGATGTACCCACCGAGCTGCGCAACCGCTATTCGCTGACGGACGCCGATGTCGAGCAACTGGCCCACTACGCCCTGGTGATTGAAGAGCACTATGGTCGCCCCATGGACATTGAGTGGGGCAAGGACGGGCTGGATGGCCAGCTCTACATCCTGCAGGCGCGCCCCGAAACCGTGAAGAGCCAGGCTGGCAACCAGGCCGAATACCGCTACAAGCTGAAGGAATCCGGCACCGTGCTGGTGGAAGGCCGCGCCATTGGCCAGAAGATCGGCACCGGCCCGGTGCGCATCGTCCACAACATCAGCGAGATGGACAAGGTGCAGGCCGGAGACATCCTGGTGACCGACATGACCGACCCCAACTGGGAGCCGGTCATGAAGCGGGCCGCCGCCATCGTCACCAACCGGGGTGGTCGCACCTGCCACGCCGCCATCATTGCGCGCGAACTGGGCATTCCCGCCGTGGTCGGTTGCGGCCATGCCACCGAGGCGCTGAAGGACGGCATGCTGGTCACTGTGAGCTGCTCGCAGGGCGACACCGGCTTCATTTATGACGGCCTGCTGGAAACCGAGGTCACCGAAGTGCAGCGCGGCACCATGCCCGAGAGCCCGGTCAAGATCATGATGAATGTGGGCAATCCGCAATTGGCCTTTGACTTCTGCCAGTTGCCCAATGAAGGGGTGGGCCTGGCCCGCCTGGAGTTCATCATCAACAACAACATTGGCGTGCACCCCAAGGCGATCCTGGACTATCCCAATGTGGATGCGGACCTGAAAAAGGCGGTGGAATCGGTGGCTCGCGGCCACGCGTCGCCCCGCGCCTTCTATGTGGACCGCGTCGCCGAAGGGGTGGCCACCATTGCTGCGGCCTTCTGGCCCAAGCCGGTCATCGTGCGACTGTCGGACTTCAAGAGCAATGAATACCGCAAACTGATTGGCGGCAGCCGCTACGAGCCGGAAGAAGAGAACCCCATGCTGGGTTTCCGCGGTGCGGCGCGCTATGTCAGTGCGGAGTTCGGCGAGGCCTTTGCCATGGAGTGCGAGGCCCTGAAGCGCGTGCGCAACGACATGGGTCTGAACAACGTGCAGGTCATGGTGCCGTTTGTGCGCACGCTGGGCCAGGCCAAGCGGGTCACCGAGCTGCTGGCGCGCCATGGGTTGCGTCGAGGCGACAACGACCTCAAGCTGATCATGATGTGCGAGATTCCCAGCAACGCCATCCTGGCCGAGCAGTTCCTCGAATACTTTGACGGTTTCTCCATCGGCTCCAACGACCTGACCCAGCTCACCCTGGGCCTGGACCGCGACTCCGGTCTGGAACTGCTGGCCGCCGACTTTGACGAGCGCGACCCGGCGGTGAAGGCGCTGATCAGCCTGGCCATTGCCGCCTGCCGCAAGCAGGGCAAATACATCGGCATTTGCGGCCAAGGCCCCAGTGACCACCCGGACTTTGCCCAGTGGCTGGTGGGTGAGGGCATCTCGTCGATCTCGCTCAATCCGGACTCCGTCATTTCTACCTGGCAGAAGCTCGCGGCCCAATGACCCAGCCGGCGACCGCACACCGTTGGCGCCTGCATGCAGGTTTGCTGACGCTGTGGTTCGTGGCGTCGTTCGGGGCGGTGTTCTTTGCGCGCGACCTGCAGATGGTCGTGGCCAACTGGCCGGTGAGCTTCTGGTTTGCGGCGCAAGGATCGGTGCTGATCTTCATTGCGGTGGTGGTCCTGTATGCCTGGATTGCCAACCGCCGGGAGGGTCCCGAGCCGGGCTTTGACCCCGTGGCCTACACCAATTACAAGCGCAAGTTGCACCGTCGGTTCGGCTGGTATGTGTTCAGCTTGCTGGTGTTCCTGTTGGGGCTGGCCATGGCCGAGCGCTATGGCATGTCCAAAGTCTGGGTGGCAGGCATCTTCCTGTCGGCGACCCTGGTCATGTACGCCGTGATTGGCGTGTATGGCCGTACGGCCGATTCGTCGGAATACTACGTGGCGGGCCGGCGCATTCCCGCCGTGTACAACGGCATGGCGACGGCTGCGGACTGGATGAGCGCGGCCTCCTTCATCAGCATGGCCGGTGGGTTATACCTGCAGGGCTACTCCGGTTCGGGGCCGCAGGCGGGGGGGCTGGCCTATGTGCTTGGCTGGACTGGCGGCTTTTGCCTGGTGGCGCTGCTGGTGGCGCCCTATCTCCGGCGCATGCGCCTGTATACGGTGCCCGACTACTTTGCGATGCGTTTTGGCGGCCGCTGGCCGCGCATGTTGGCGGCCTTTGCGGCGGTGTTGTGCTCCTTCACCTACGTCGTGGCCCAGATCTATGGCGTGGGGCTGATCACCTCCCGTTTGACCGGTGTGCACTTCGAGATTGGCATCCTGCTGGGGCTGGGTGGGGTGCTGGTGTGTTCCTTTCTTGGGGGCATGCGTGCGGTGACCTGGACGCAAGTGACACAGTATGTGGTCATCATCCTGGCGTTTCTGATCCCGGTGTCCTGGCTGTCCTATAAGCAGGTCGGCAATCCGCTGGCACCGCTGGTCTATGGGCAGCAGTTGCAGAAGATTGCCGCCATTGAGGAGCAGTTGATCGCGTCACCGGCAGAGCGGCAGGTGGTGGATGAATACGCGCGACGGGCCCGGAACCTGGAAAAGAAGCTCCAGGATGTGGACGCTTCCCTGCAGGCGGATCGCCAGGAACTGCGACGGCAGCTGCGGGCCCTGGGTGACATGAAGGCCGACGACGAGCGGGCCATTGCCTTGCGCAGGGAGTTGGCGGCGGTCCCCAAGGACGCCAATTCCGCACGCGAGCAGTGGACCCGAGCCATGGCGGAAAACTGGGCCCGTGCCAAACCCATGGGCGGCATGCCGACCCACTCCACGCCGTTCAGTGGCGATCCTGCCGGAACGCCCGAGCAACAGGCGGAATTTGAGAACTCGCGGCTGAATTTTCTGGCGCTGATGTTTTGCCTGATGGTGGGAACAGCCGGCTTGCCCCACCTGCTGACCCGTTATTACACGACACCGACCGTGGCCGAGGCACGCACATCGGTCGCCTGGTCGCTGATTTTCATTGCGCTGCTGTATCTGTCGGCGCCCGCCCTGGCCGTGTTGGTCAAATACGAAGTCATGGCGCATTTGGTGGGACAGCCCTTTGACAGCCTGCCGTCCTGGGTGGCGCAATGGGCGCGCGATCCCAGCCTGCTGACCGCCTCCGATGTCAATGGCGACCATATCCTGCAGTTTGCAGAGTTGAAGATGGGGGCCGATCTGGTGATGCTGGCGTCACCGGAAATCGGCGGATTGCCGTATGTGGTCTCGGTGCTGGTGGCCGCCGGCGGGCTGGCCGCAGCACTCAGTACGGCAGACGGATTGCTGCTGACCATCGGCAATGCCATGGCCCATGACGTCTACTTTGAGGGTGATGGCGACAAGGCGCAGGCGATGCGCCGTGTCATGTGGTCCAAATTTGCGCTGCTGGTGGTGGCGCTGATTGCTGCCTACGTGGCGGCCCAGCGGCCGGCCGGCATTCTGTATCTGGTCTCCGCGTCGTTCTCGCTGGCGGGGGCGGCATTTGTGCCGGTCATGGTCCTGGGGATTTTCTGGAAGGG
>JAVBYK010000055.1 GCA_030824095.1 bacterium | reverse complement strand
CGCAGGCACTGGGCCAGCACCTCGGGGTCCGGCAACTGCTCGTAGCAGCCGGTGACCGAGACCACGATGGTGTCGTTGTAGCCGGTGACCGAGAACACCAGCCCCATGCCGTCGGAGATCGGCATGATGGCCGACAGGTAGGTCAACTTGGCACCCTGCAGGTACAGCGGTTCCCGCGAGCCCGGCACATTGGTGATCGCGCAGTTGGCCAGCGGTGCCCAGTCGCCCAGCAGGGCCGATGCCGAACGCAGCATCTTGCTGGTGGCCATGATGGCCAGCGACGGCGCCTGCTGCGCCAGGCTGGTCAACTCCCGGGCACTGATGGCCTGCGCCATCGCGGTGGACGAGGAACTGGCCGCCTGGATGGCCAGCAACCGTTTGACCGGGTCGGCAATGTCGGTCCCCAGGCCCACGCGCACCCACGAGAAGTGCGTCTGCGGGTCGGATTCCAGATCGCTGTGCACCGCAATCGGCGCGGCGGCCACCAGGCTCTCGTCGGGCAGCTCATCCTGCATGGCCAGGTAGCAACGCAGGCCGCCAGCACACACTGCCAGCACCACATCGTTGACCGAGGCGTTGGGCACCAGGGAGCGGATGGTCTTGAAGTCTTCCAGTGCAAAGCGGCGGGTCTCGAACACGCGATGCGGCGAGACCTCGGTGTTGAAGCGTGTCATGGGGAAGGCGTGCGGCTGGCCCAGGAATTCGCCGGCAAAGGTCTTCACCGTGGACTTGATCGCGGTCCAGCTGGCCCTCAGAGGCTGCGCCATGCGCAGGGGGAAGGTGGCCAGGTTCATGCCGGCCAGCCAGAACAGCGCCAGGTTGCCGGGTGGCGATTCGGGGAACCAGGGTGCGGCCGGCGCGGGCAGCGGGGCGGCGGGCGTCAGGTCGTGCAGCAGGCTGGTGATTTCGTTGCCATGCTCCATATCCACGGCCGCATGGTGGATCTTCAGCAGCACGGCGAAGCTGCCAACCGGCAGGTCGAGAAAGCTGTCCAGTCCCTCGATGACATACATCTCCCACAGCGGGCGCTGCAGGTCCAGCGGACGCGCATGGATGCGCGAGGACTGGATGCAGAACTGGCGCCAGTCACCCGGCCTGGGCAGCGCGATGTGGCGCACGTGGTATTCGAGGTTGAAGTGCTCGTCCTCCACCCAGTACGGGTAGTCCAGGTCCAGCGGCACGCGCAGGATCTTTTCGCGGAAGTTGGGCAGGCGGTCGAGGCGGCTTTCCACATGGGCCAGGATCTGCTTGAAGCGCACCATGCCGCCGGGTGCGGTGGACTGGTCGTAGATGTGCAGCAGCGTGACGTTGGAGTTGGCGTGCGCGCTGTCCGAGTAGATGTAGGCGGCGTCGTGTTCACTGAGTTGGCGCATGGTGGTCTCTCCCGGTTCAGGTCGTCAGGCCCCAGACCTGGCCCAGGAGCCCCGTAGGCGCGAAGGGCTTCCAGTCGTTCTCGGGCTGCGCGAGGCGGTCGGCGACGATGGCCAGCACGATGCCGTTGAAGCCCAGACCAATGTGGCTGCCCGCCACCTGGATGTTCTCGTGCAGCGCCGGGTCGCCATCAATGGTGGCTTCCTGCGGCGGCACTACGCCGTCGGACAGCGAATACAGGCAACTGGTGGGCACCGCCAGGCGGCGGTTCTCGCGCATGCTCTTGGCCTTGGGCTGCATCACATGGGCCGTGGCACCCAACCGGTGCGACACCAGGCGGTACAGCGCCTTGACCGCCGGTGGCGACTGGCTGCCGGCGGCATCTACGCTGACCGGGCTGCCCAGCGTGATGATGGAGCGCACGCACTCCAGTGTCTGCTGCGCACCGTACATGGAAAATACCCCGCCCAGACTCCAACCCACCAGGCTCACCTTCTTGCCGGTGATGTGGTGCAGGTAGCGGATCTTTTGCGGCAGCGCATTGGCATGCTTGCTGCGAAAGCCGACGTTGCGGCCCAGCCCCCAGGTGTGCACGTCATAACCCTTGCGCTGCAGAAACACCTTCAGCGCAATCAGCGATGTCTCGCTGGCCATGAAACCCGGCACCAGCAGTACCGGATGGCCATCGCCCTGGGGCGCCTCCATCAGCAGCGGCAAGGAAGCCGGCAGCAACGCCATCTCCAGCAGGCCCCGGGGTTCCAGCAGCGAACTCAGCACATGCGGTGTACCCACATGGGCATGGCGAACAACGGGACGGCGACGGGGCATGGAAGGGGTTCCTCGAGTGTGCAGGTGCGACGACGATGGCATCAGTACAGTCTAAGACGAATCGGGGACGGTGTATTTAGGAGCGGCGCCTAATGCGATGCCTTGGCGACAGCATGAACAGTGGCTATCGCGCAACAGGCACGCTCCATAATCCGGACTTTTTGTCCGGGAGCCCCCATGCGCAACCACCTGGCCCACAAGGCCTGCACCGTCCTGGCCGCCGTCTGTCTTGCCGCACCCGTGCAAGCCCGGGACGGCGCCACATCCGGCACACCAGCCGCCGCGATCCCCCGCATCCCCTCCGCAACGGATGCGCCTTACCCGGGCCTGATCACGCTGGAGGTGGACGCCACCGATCTGGACCACCGCGTGTTCCAAGTGCGCCAGTGCATTCCAGTGGCGCCCGGCCCCCTGACGCTGTACTTCCCGCGCTGGCTGCCCGGCACCCATGGCCCCAGCGGGACCGTGGAGCGCCTGGCTGGCCTGCAGGTGCGCACCGTCGACCAGCGCAGCCTGGCCTGGCAGCGCGACCCGGCCGACCCGTTTGCCTTCCAGGTGCAGGTGCCGGCCGGCGTGCAGGAGCTGGCCCTGGAGTTCCAGCACCTGAGCCCGCTGGAGCCGCGCGGTGGGCGCGTGGTGATGACCCGCGAAATGCTGAATCTTCAGTGGAACACCGTGCTGCTGTACCCGGCCGGCCATGCCAGCACACAGATCCAGGTGCAGCCGCGCGTGAAGCTGCCCGCCGGCTGGCAGCAGGCCAGTGCGCTGCAGGTGCAGGGCACGGATGCCAACGGCATCACCTTCCAGCCGGTGAGCCTGGACACCCTCGTGGACTCGCCGCTGTTTGCCGGCCAGCATGTGCGCCGCGTGCCGCTGGACCCGCCGGGCACGCAGCGGCCGGTGGTGCTGACCATCGTGGCCGATGCGCCCGAGCAACTGCAGGCCAGCGAGGAACAGTTACAGGCCCACCGCGCCATGGTGCAGCAGGCCGACCGGCTGTTTGGCGCACGGCACTTTGCGCGCTACCACTTCCTGCTGGCACTGAGCGAGCGCCAGTCCGGCATCGGACTGGAACACCACGAGAGCAGCGAGAACGGCGTGCGCCCCAACTACTTCAAGGACTGGGCCAAACGTGCCGGCGGGCGCGACCTGCTGCCGCACGAATACACGCACTCGTGGAATGGCAAGTTCCGCCGCCCGGCCGACCTGCTGACGCCGGACTTCAACAGCCAGCCCATGCGCGCCGGCCTGCTGTGGCTGTACGAGGGCCAGACCCAGTTCTGGGGCCGCGTGCTGGCCGCGCGCAGTGGCCTGATCACGCCCGAGCAGGCACGCGACAGCCTGGCCCACGTGGCCGCGTCCCTGGAGCATCGCGCCGGGCGCGCCTGGCGCAACCTGCAGGACACCACCAACGAAGGCACCATCGATCCACGCAAGACCAGCCGCGACTGGAGCAACTGGCAGCGTGGCCGCGACTACTACGAGGAAGCCGCCCTGGTCTGGCTGGAGGCCGACGCCCTGATCCGCGAACGCAGTGGCGGTGTGCGCTCGCTGGATGACTTTGCCAAGGCCTTCTTTGGCGTGGAGGACGGTCGCGTGCAGCCGCTGGCCTACACCTTTGACGACGTGGTGGCCACGCTGAATGCGGTGGAGCCATTCGACTGGGCACCGTTCCTGCGCACCCGGCTGGAGGAGCACGCCCAGGGTGCGCCGCTGGCCGGCCTGGCGGCAAGCGGCTGGCGCCTGGCGTATGCCGACCGGCCCAGCGAGTTGTCCCGCAACGACGACCGCGAAGACCGCGGCGACGACTTCGCCTATTCCCTGGGTTTCTCCGTGC
>JAVBYK010000414.1 GCA_030824095.1 bacterium | reverse complement strand
CTGAATAAGCTTAATAGCACGATCGTTCTTTTATTTGTGGAGGTACTCTAGATGGCATACACCATTGATCTTTCAGGCCGCGTGGCCTTCATCACCGGTGCATCCAGCGGTCTGGGTGCACAGTTTGCCCGCACGTTGGCAGCAGCCGGTGCGGCGGTGGTTCTTGCGAGTCGCCGGGTCGACAGGCTCAAGGAACTGCGCGCCACCATCGATGCCGAGGGGGGTGACGCGCATGTGATTGAACTGGATGTCAACGATTACGACTCCATCAAGTCCGCCGTGGCCCACGCCGAAACCGAAGTTGGCTCCATCGATATTCTGGTCAACAACTCGGGTGTGAGTTCGAGCCAGCGCATCCAGGACGCGACGCCCGACGACTTTGACTACATGTTCAATACCAACGTCAAAGGCGCTTTTTTTGTCGCGCAAGAGGTGGGCAAACGCATGCTGGCGCGGGCCACGGGCTCTGCGCCGGGCAGTTACACCGGCGGGCGCATCATCAATGTGGCATCCATGGCGGGCCTGCGCGTATTGCCGCAGATTGGCGTCTATTGCATGAGCAAGGCGGCCGTGGTGCAGATGACCAAGGCCATGGCGCTGGAGTGGGGCCGCTTTGGCATCAATGTGAATGCCATTTGCCCCGGCTACATCGACACGGAAATTAACCACCGCCACTGGCAGACCGAGGCGGGCCAGAAGCTGGTGCAGATGCTGCCGCGTCGGCGCGTCGGCAAGCCCGAAGATCTCGACGCGCTCATGGTGATGCTGTGTTCGGACCAAAGCCATTTCATCAACGGTGCCGTGATTTCCGCGGACGACGGCTTTGGTGTTTAGCGGCAGCTGAGGCTTAGCGCGGTGCCAGTCGGATGGCGCCGTCCAGGCGGATCACTTCGCCGTTGAGCATGTCGTTCTCAATGATGTGCGTGGCGAGCTTGGCGTAGTCCTGTGGCGTGCCCAGACGGCTGGGGAAGGGCACACTGGCAGCCAGTGCGTCCTGCACCTCCTGGGGCATGCCAAACAGCATGGGCGTGCCGAAGATGCCGGGGGCAATCGTCATGTTGCGGATGCCGTTGCGTGCCAGATCGCGTGCGATGGGCAAGGTCATGCCGACCACGCCGCCTTTGGAGGCGCTGTAGGCTGCCTGGCCCATCTGGCCGTCGTAGGCAGCAACGGACGCGGTGGAAATCATCACGCCGCGCTCGCCGGTGGATTCGGGGTCGTTCTTGGCCATGGCATCGGCGGCCAGGCGGATCATGTTGAAACTACCGACCAGGTTGACGGTGATGGTCTTGGTGAAGACGCTCAGGCTGTGAGCGCCGTTCTTGCCGACGGTCTTTTCCGCAGGGGCAATGCCGGCGCAATTGACGAGACCCATGAGCTTGCCCATGGAAACGGCCTTGGCGACCACGGCCTGGCCGTCGGCTTCCTGGCTCACGTCACATTTCACAAAGGCGCCACCAATTTCCTTGGCAACGGCTTCGCCTTTTTCTGCCTGCATGTCGGCAATGACGACCTTGCCACCCTTGGCCGCCAGCATGCGTGCCGTGCCTTCGCCCAAGCCTGATGCGCCACCGGTAACGATGAATACCTTGCCCGCAATTTCCATGGTGATTTCCTTGTGGTGAGTGAAATGGATTGACGTTTACGTAAACGTCAATTATGGCCCAAGCATCACCCAAATCGATTTTGATTTTGGTATTTTTCGGGAGGGCAGTTTTTACTGCTATACTTCGGCCTCTCGAATACTGTAGGCGCGTAGCTCAGCTGGTTAGAGCACCACCTTGACATGGTGGGGGTCGTTGGTTCGAGTCCAATCGCGCCTACCAAAATACGCCCCGTCTCCCTTGTGGAGGCGGGGCTTTTTTGTGCCTGCTTCCTAGGGTATTCCCAGGGCGTCACTGGCGATGCACTCCCTAGAATGTGTTGCACTGCAATACACTCGTGGTTCTCAGGGAAGTCGTCACTCTTCATGCATAACAAATCAAGCACAGACCGAAAGCCGGCGCAGCGGGTTATCAAGAAATACCCGAACCGCCGTTTGTACGACACGGATACGTCCAGCTACATCACGCTGGCCGAAATCAAGCAACTGGTCATGGAGAACGAACCCTGCGTAGTGGTGGACGCCAAGACTGGTGAAGATCTGACGCGCAGCATTCTGTTGCAAATCATTCTGGAAGAAGAGGCCAACGGAACGCCGATGTTCACTGCGCCGGTGCTGGCCAACATCATTCGTTTCTATGGCCACGCCATGCAGGGCTTGATGGGCGGCTACCTCGAAAAGAACATGCAGGCCTTGATGGAGCTGCAGGCTCCGCTGGTCAAAGGGACCATGGGGAACAACCTGTTCCAGCAAATGCAGGAGCAGATGCAAAAGCAAACCGAACAATTGCTGGGAACATTCGGCTTGAAGCGTTGATAAAGGCTTGGCCTTCGTACAAGGAGGTTTCGCAAAAGCTGGGACAATCAGCGCATGAGCGAAGCAAATTCTCCCCTGGCCCATGTGCCCACCGTCGGTTTTGTCAGCTTGGGCTGTCCCAAGGCCCTGACGGATTCCGAATTGATCCTGACGCAATTGAGCGCCGAGGGTTACCAGACCTCCAAGACCTTTCAGGGCGCCGATCTGGTGATCGTCAACACCTGCGGTTTTATTGATGATGCCATCAAGGAAAGTCTGGACACGATTGGCGAGGCTTTGGCGGAAAACGGCCGTGTCATTGTGACGGGTTGTCTGGGCGCCAAGACGGCAGACAACGGTGACAACATCGTGCGCCAGATGCATCCCAAGGTGCTTGCCGTGACCGGCCCGCACGCAACGCAGGAGGTGATGGATGCTGTGCACACCAATCTCCCCAAGCCGCATGATCCCTTCCTGGATCTCGTTCCCAATACGTTCGGTGTGGCGGGCATCAAGCTGACACCCAGGCACTATGCGTATTTGAAGATCAGCGAAGGCTGCAACCACCGCTGCACGTTTTGCATCATTCCTTCGATGCGCGGAGACTTGGTGTCACGCCCCATCGGGGATGTGTTGACGGAGGCACGTGCGCTGTTTGAAGGGGGCGTCAAGGAACTGCTCGTCATCAGCCAGGATACGTCTGCCTACGGTGTGGATGTAAAGTACCGCACCGGTTTCTGGGATGGCAAGCCGGTCAAGACCCGCATGCTGGAACTGGTGCAGACCTTGGGTGAGATTGCCGAGCCCTATGGCGCTTGGGTCCGTCTGCACTATGTGTATCCCTATCCCAGCGTGGACGAGATCGTCCCGCTGATGGCGACCGGACGGGTGCTGCCCTATCTGGATGTGCCTTTGCAGCACAGCCACCCCGAGGTGCTGCGCCGCATGAAGCGGCCGGCCAGCGGGGAAAAGAATCTGGAGCGGCTGTTGAAGTGGCGCGAGGCCTGCCCGGAGATCGTGATTCGCAGCACCTTCATTGCCGGCTTCCCCGGGGAAACGGAAGAAGAGTTTTCGCACTTGCTGGACTTTGTCCGCGAGGCACAAATTGACCGCGCCGGGTGTTTTGCCTATAGCGCCGTCAATGGCGCGACCGCCAATGACCTGCCCGGCATGTTGCCCGTGGAGTTGCGTGAGGAACGCAGGGCGCGTTTCATGGCCGTGGCAGAAGAAGTTTCGGTGGCCAAGCTGCAGAAGCGTGTGGGCTCCACCATGCAGGTGCTGGTGGATTCGGCGCCAGGTATGGGCAAGAAGGGTGGTCTTGGCAGAACCTATGCCGATGCCCCCGAAATTGATGGTGTGGTGCGTTTGTTGCCACCCGAAAAAATCAGCAAGACGCTGAAGGTGGGTGAGTTCACCAAGGCGCGTATTGTGGCTGCGCAGGGCCACGACCTAGTCGGTGCTCCCATCTAAGTAAGGGGCTGTTTGCAACACAATTCTTCAGGACAAAAAAAAGCCGCTGAATATCAGCGGCTTTTCAGTAACTACATTAACATAGTTGGTGCCCAGAAGAGGACTCGAACCTCCACGATGTTACTCGCTAGTACCTGAAACTAGTGCGTCTACCAATTCCGCCATCTGGGCA
>JAVBYK010000190.1 GCA_030824095.1 bacterium | reverse complement strand
GAGAAGAGTGCCAAGGCGGTGATGGGACAGCAGAAAATCCTGACCCAAATTGGTTCGGCGCTGCGCCTGATCAACCGCCAGTCCTCTGATTTGCTGGAAATCGCCGAAGCCATTCTGGCCATGAAGCTGCAGCAGAACGCGCCGTCGGTGGAGATCTCTGCCGTGGGGCAGTTGGTGATGTTGACCCAGCGTATAGGCAAATCGTCCAACGAGTTCCTGACCGCAGAAGGCGTGAGCCCCGAGGCTGTGTTCCTGCTGGGCAAGGATTTGAATACCTTCAAGGAAATTTCCCAGGGCCTGCTGACCGGCAGCGCCGAGCTGCGCCTGTCGGCCTCCAAAGATCCGGCTACGCGTGAGCAACTGGATGCACTGATCAAAATGTACGAGGAAACGCGGGTTCAGGCCAGTGCGATTCTGGGTAATCTGCAGGGTCTGGTGTCTGCTCGCGAAGCGCAGGACGCCATCATTGCCGACAGCGAACCGCTGCGTCGCAATCTGGAAGAAGTGCAGACCGAGTTGCAGGCACAAACCGGTATCGGCGGTGGAGCCCTGCTGGTGCTGATCTTGGCCGCACTCTTTGCGTTGACTTGCGCCGGTGGTTTGTCTTATGTGCAGTTGCAGGACAGCCGTCGCCGCCAGATCGTTGCGGAAGACCAGCGGATCGAGGCGGAACGCCAGGAGCATGAAGCCAAGCGCGTCAACGATGCCAACCAGGCCGCTATTTTGCGGCTGATGAACGAGTTGCAGACAGTGGCTGAAGGAGATTTGACCCAGGAAGCCACGGTGACCGAGGACATTACCGGCGCCATTGCGGACTCGGTGAACTACACGGTGGAGGAGTTGCGCTCCCTGGTGTCCAACGTGCAAAACACGGCCGCCCGGGTGGCGCAGACAACCGCTGACGTGGATGCCACATCGACCGAACTGCTGGCGGCCTCCAACGAGCAGCTGCATGAAATTCGCGAAACCGGTCGCTCCGTTGTGGACATGGCGGGTCGCATTAACGAAGTGTCTGCACAAGCGCAGGAATCGGCAACCGTTGCGCGCCAGTCTCTGCAGGCCGCAGAGTCGGGTCTGAAGGCGGTGCAGGACGCGATCGGCGGTATGAACTCCATCCGTGACCAGATCCAGGAAACCTCCAAGCGCATCAAGCGGCTGGGTGAGTCGTCGCAGGAGATTGGTGAAATTACCGAGCTGATTTCGGACATTACCGAGCAGACCAACGTTCTGGCTTTGAATGCTGCCATTCAGGCGGCAAGCGCTGGCGAAGCGGGACGCGGCTTCTCCGTGGTTGCGGAAGAAGTGCAGCGACTGGCTGAGCGTTCCGCTGACGCGACGCGCCAGATTTCGGCGCTGGTGAAGGCCATTCAGACCGACACGCAGGATGCCATCGGCGCTATGGAACGTTCTACCCAGGGTGTGGTGGCTGGTGCCAAGCTGTCCGATAACGCGGGTACCGCGCTGACGGAAATTGACCGGGTGTCGCGCCAGGTTGCGGACCTGATTGAGCAGATTTCCAGCTCGGCGTCCCGTGAAGCGGGTCTGGCCAATGAAGTGGCAGACAACATCCAGCACATTTTTGCCGTGACCGAACAAACGGGTGAGGGTACGCGTGTAACGGCGACCCAGGTGCGTGAACTTTCCCGTATGGCGGAAGAGTTGCGCCAGTCCGTTTCGCGTTTCAAGATCAGCTGATCGCGCCGATCTGCCCGCGTGCAATAGATAAGTGATTCCAGGAGAGCCCGAATCCATGTCATCGAACTCTGCCGACTCTGGCGACAACGAACTGGCGGTCAGTGATCTCGGCCCCTTGGCTTGGGTGCTCGATGAGCTTCGCAAGTCTTTGGATGGCGCGACCAAGGCCTTGCGGCGGTTTGTGCGCGATGCAGAGTTGGCTCGGGGCTCGAATCTGTCCGAGCTCGACGCCAGTCATTTGCGCATTGCGCGCCAGCAGTTGCACCAGGCAGTGGGTGCCTTGGAGATGGTGGGCTTGGGCGCTCCGGCCAAGATGCTGCGTGCGATGGAGGCTCTGGCTCAGAAGTTCGTGCAACGCCCCGAGTTGTGCAGTGAAGAAGCTGCTAACAAGGTTGAACGTGCCAGTTTTGCGCTGACCGAATACCTGGAAGGCGTTCTCAAGGGCAAGAAGGCGTCGTCAGTGGCGTTGTTTCCCCAATACCGCTCGGTACAGGAGCTGGCTGGTGGCGAGCGCGCCCACCCCGCCGACCTGTGGCCGGTGGAATGGCGCTGGCTGGATGTGCCCGTGCCCTCAGGTGTTGCTGCCCTGGAGTACTCCCTTGGCCTGCGTGGTCAGATGGACCAGGCGGTTCTCAAGGTCATGCGCACAGGCGACCCCAAGTCGGCCCGACGCCTGAGTGAAGAGTGCGTCGGTTTGGCAGCTGCCCAGACTGTTCTGGAGCCGAAGACGTTTTGGATGGTTAGCGCGGCGTTTTTTGAAGGCCTGGCAATGGGGCTGTGCCCGGTGGATGTGTACACCAAGCGCGCGGCCTCCCGGGTGCTGCGCCAATATGCATCGCTTGCGCGCGGAGACCAGAGTATCTCGGACCGGTTGGCGCACGACCTGGTATTTTTCTGCTCGCTCAGTGTTCCGGATTCCGACGAAGGGGTCCGAGCGCTGCAGGCCGTGCGTGCGGCGTATGGCCTTGCGCGCACCAAGCCGGTGGAGTATGAAACCGAGCAGTTCGGTCGTTTTGACCCGGCGCTCATGGTTTTGGCCCGCAAGCGCATTGCCGCTGCCGCGGAAACCTGGTCTGCCCTTGCGGGGGGCGACACCAATCGCCTGAAGGTCGCAGCCGAGCAGTTTGCGGCGGTTGCCGACTCGGTGATCAAGTTGCACCCGGAGAGCGGGGATTTGGGCCGCGCGCTGACGCGGGCCATCGAGATAACCGTGCGATCAGGTGGAGCCCCGGTGGCCCCTGTGGCCATGGAAGTCGCGACCGCGATCCTGTATCTGGAAGCCGCCTACGACGACCTGGACCCCACGGACTCGCACATGGCCGAGCGCAGCGCCCGGCTGGCACAGCGTCTGGAGCATGTGAGTTCTGGTGGTCAGCCTGAGCCGCTGGAAGCCTGGATGGAGGAACTGTACCGGCGCGTCAGTGACCGGCAGACCATGGGCAGTGTGGTGGACGAGCTGCGTACCACCCTGGGAGAGGTGGAGCGGTCGTTGGACCAGTTCTTCCGCAACCCGCAGGACAAGGCGCCATTGCGGGAAGTGCCCAGCCAGCTGGCACAGATGCGTGGTGTGTTTTCCGTTCTGGGCCTGGACCAGCCGTCCGTAGCGGCCCTGCGCATGCGTACCAGTGTCGAGCAGTTCCTGGTGGACGACATCGACGAAGCCGCCGCACGGCGCGGAATTTTCGAGAAGCTGGGCAACAGCCTGGGAGCCATGGGCTTCCTCATCGACATGCTCAGCTACCAGCGCGCGTTGGCCAAGAAGCTGTTTGTTTACGATGAGGAAGAAGGTGAGTTCAAGCCTCTGATGGGGCGTGAGCGCACACCGGTGGTGGAAGAGGACGCGCCTCCCGCCATGGAGGCAACGGTGGCTGCACCTGCCGAACCCGTCGTTGTTGCGCCGGTTGCGCCCCCTGTCTCGGCGCCGGCGCCCGTCGCAGTTCCTGCGCCTGCCAGCGTCCCTGCAGCAGAACTTTCGGACGACGAAGCCGAGCTGATCGACATCTTTCTGGAAGAGGCCCGGGAAGTCGTGCAGAACGGCCTCATTGCTGCCAAGGCTTTGGCCGAAGATCCGTCCAATCTGGCCGAGCAAACCACCTTGCGCCGTGCATTCCACACGCTCAAGGGCAGTTCGCGCATGGTGGGGCTCAACGATTTCGGTGAAGCCGCCTGGGCCTATGAGCAATTGCTCAACAACTGGCTGGCCGAACAGCGTCCGGCCAGTGATGAACTGATCAACGCCTCCAGCACGGCCATGCATGCCTTTGGTCGCTGGGTTGAAGATATTGCAGGGCAGACCCACGGCGCCTGGAACGCACAGGAGTTCCGCAAATCCGCCGATGCCTTGCGTCTGCA
>JAVBYK010000056.1 GCA_030824095.1 bacterium | reverse complement strand
CAGCCTTCCGCAAGGCCACACTCAAGACCCATTCCGAGATGGAGTCGCGCATCGGCAAGGACCTGATCCAGAGCATTTACAAGGAAACCGGATTCGATCCGGCCAAGCAGTAAGCCCAGGCAAAGCCCGGCCAGCTGACCGGGCTTTTTTTCTACCTAACGGAACACCACCATGAAATTTCTCGATCACATTGAGGAGTGGCTCATCACCTTCCTCATGGGTGCGGCGACCTTGGTCATTTTTGCCTCCGTCATTCACCGCTATGCCACCGGCTTTTCCATTCCCGGTGTGCAGGACTGGCTGCTCAGCATCAATATGGGCTGGGCCCAGGAGCTGTGCATCATCATGTTCGTGTGGATGGCCAAATTTGGCGCCGCCTACGGTGTGCGCACCGGCATCCACGTCGGGGTGGACGTGCTGATCAACCGCATGTCCGACAGCCGACGCGGCAAGTTCGTCGTTTTCGGGTTGCTGGCAGGTGCCCTGTTCACCGGCATCGTCGGCACCCTGGGCCTGCGCTTTGTGTGGGAAAACGGCATGCACCATTTCGTCTTTTCCACGCTGGGCATGTCGCTCAACGATCTGCCGGAAGGCCCCACCACGCCAGACCTGGAGTGGCCCACCTGGATCGTGTATTCGGTGATTCCTATGGGTTCCTACCTGATGTGCTTCCGCTTCCTGCAGGTAACGGCCAACTTCCTGCGCACCGGTGAGTTGCCCCACCATGACCACGGTCACGTCGATGGCCTGGACGATGCCGAGCCGCTGGCACCTGGCAAGGATGATGCGATTTACCGCATGAACGACAACCTGCATCCACTTGGACTGGATGCCACCAAAGAACAAGACAATCGTGACGGGGGCCAGAAATGAGTGCTTTGATTATTCTGGGCCTGCTGGTGGTGCTGATGCTCACCGGCATGCCGATCTCCATCTCGCTGGGCTTGACCGTTCTGTCCTTCCTGTTCTTCCTGACCGAAGTGCCGATTGAGTCGGTGGCGCTCAAGTTGTTCACCGGTATCGAGAAGTTCGAGATCATGGCGATCCCGTTCTTCATTCTGGCGGGCAACTTCCTGACCCACGGTGGGGTGGCGCGGCGCATGATTGCGTTTGCCACCTCCATGGTCGGTCACTGGCATGGTGGTCTGGGCCTGGGCGGCGTGCTGGCTTGTGCCCTGTTCGCTGCGGTCTCGGGTTCCAGTCCTGCCACTGTGGTGGCCATTGGCTCCATCCTGATGCCAGCCATGGTCAAGGCGGGCTTTCCCAAAGGTTTTGGCGCGGGTGTCATCACCACGTCGGGCGCGCTGGGCATCCTGATTCCTCCATCCATCGTGATGGTGATGTATTCGGTTTCCACCAATACATCGGTCGGTGCCTTGTTCATGGCCGGTGTCATTCCCGGCATCCTGCTGGCCTTCTTCCTGGGTTTGACGACTTGGTACCGTGCCAAGAAGAACAACTACCCCTGCCAGCCCAAGGCCACCTGGGGTGAGCGCTGGGTGTCGTTCCGCAAGGCCATCTGGGGTCTGTTGCTGATCGTGGTGGTGATGGGCGGAATCTATTCCGGCGTCTTTACCCCCACCGAGGCAGCGGCCATGAGTGCGGTCTATGCCTTTGTGGTGGCGGTGTTTGTGTACAAGGACATGGGCATGAAGGACGTGCCCCGCGTGCTGCTCTCCAGCGCTAACATGAGCGCCATGTTGTTGTACATCATCACCAATGCGGTGCTGTTCTCCTTCCTGCTGACGCATGAGAACATTCCGCAGCAATTGGCCGACAACATGATTGGCACCGGCATTGGCGTGATCGGCTTCTTGCTGATCTCCAACGTGCTGCTGCTGATTGCTGGCAACTTCATGGAGCCATCTTCCATTGTGCTGATCCTGGCGCCCATCCTGTTCCCCATTGCCATCAAGCTGGGCATCGATCCGGTGCACTTCGGCATCATCATGGTGGTCAACATGGAAGTGGGCATGTGCCACCCTCCGGTGGGCTTGAACCTGTATGTTGCATCCGGCATCACCAAGATGGGCATCACCGAGCTGACCGTGGCGGTGTGGCCCTGGTTGTTGACCATGCTGGGCTTCCTGGTGCTGGTGACTTATTGGCCCGGCCTGTCTCTGTGGCTGCCACGCATGATGGGCATGGTGACCTGATCTCCGGCTCCCCCATTCAGGCGAAACCCTGCTACCGTATGGCTGGCAGGGTTTTTCTCTTTGGGGCGCAGCCGGGGTTTACAGCACGCACTGCACGGGCAGCGCCTCCGCTATTGGTAGTAACTTTGATTCGGGAGCATCGTCCATGGCAGACACACTGCACAGCCTGATTGCCTTTTGTCGTGACAACAACCGTGTCTGTCCCATGCCCCAGAGCTGGAATGCACTGTTCGAGATGCTGCCCAACCGCAAGCGCACCGCGTTGGGCTGGGAGCCCCCACTTCCCCTGATTCTGGAAGCCTGGGAGCACACGCCCGCCCCACTCAAGACGCTACGGGTGGTGGAACACCTGGAGTGGGCTGAGGCGCACGGAGCACTGGACAGCGTTGCTGGCTTCCTGCGGGGATTGCCGGAAGAGGAGTGGCTGCACGCCGCTTGACAGGCGGCCGCTGTTTTACGGACTCCACTGACTGGTCACTTGGGCAGGTTGGAATGAGCCGTCTCAAATCTCTGTAGTTTGCTGGCCAGCGATGCCGATGACAATGCGCCGATGTGGGTATCTACCAGGCGACCGCTGGCGCCGAAAAACAGCGTGGTCGGCAGAGCCGTCGAGCCCAACTGTTCACCGAGTTTCTTCCCCGGGTCAAGAACCACATTGGCAAGAACCAACTGGCTCGCTGTGAGGTACTTTTGCACGGTGACCGGGTTCTCGCCCTGGTTCGCAAAAATGAAAGTAACCCCTGGTACCTGTCGCTGCGCCGCAGCCAGTTCGGGCATCTCGCGACGACACGGCGGGCACCAGGTTGCCCACAGGTTGACGACCAAGGGCTTGCCATGCGCCAAACTGGTCAGGCTCTCCTGCTTTCCTTGCATTGTCGTGAGCGAAATTCCATCAAGATCGGATAGCGATGGGCCGGTGCCCATGCGAAGAACCGCAGGCAAGATGGTCCACATCAGGGTGCCTGCCAGAAGGCCGAGCATCAGCGGTACCCGCAGCGCGGCGCGCCGCCAACCTTGCCACAGTGCGACGAGGACGGCGCCAAGTACACCAGCCCACGGTGTGAAACCACCGTCGCGGATATCGAGCATGGACCATGGCGCGCTACCGTAGATTTCAAACCACGTCACAACGAAGGCAATGCGTGCCGCCAGGGCACCGGCCAACAACATATCTGCCAAGGTGTTGACGATGCTGACCCGCTGGCGCCGCCCGACCATGTATCCGACCACCGCTGCGACCGCGGCGCAGACCAGCACGATCACCAGTGAGGTTGCCAGCGCAAACGGCCCGACGCTGATCGCCAATGGGTTAACTGAAGTCAATCTGCAGCCTCGAAAGTGGGGTGCCAAAGTTCCCCGTCCACTGCTCGCCAGGAAACACCGGCCAGGCATCGTCTTCCAGCGATGCATTCGCAGGCGGCGTGGCCTTCATGCCAAACACCACCTCCGGTTCCAGGCGGGGTTGGCAGGTTGCCTTGAGTGAGACGCTGCCCTGACCCTCACAGAAGCTGAGCGTGGAGTCGTATACGGTGCCCCAGATCGGCCCATAGACGCCATAGCGCTGCCAGATGTTGCGGTCGGTGAAGCCGATCTTGAAGCCGCGTGGGGTTTCACCGCGTGCAATACGGAGTTCACGGACGGCGAGGGCATCACGGTATGCCTGCTCCATGTCAAAGGACGCGTCCTGACTCGGTGCAACAGGCCATCGTCGTGCATCGTCGAAGTGGCCAAGAAGTTCTTGGGGATTCACAAGACTACCTTTACTAGTTTCGCGAGGTCTTCCGATTTGATGCTGACAAGGCTACGTAAAAAAAGCCCCTAACCATGACAGCTAGGGGCTTTTTACGAATGGTGCCGGAGAGATGAATCGAACACCCGACCTTCTCATTACGAATGAG
>JAVBYK010000168.1 GCA_030824095.1 bacterium | reverse complement strand
CTGCAGTCCCGCCCGGACGAGCAGCGCTGGCTGCTGGGCACGGCCGTATCCCTGGCTGCGCTGGGTCAGACCAGCAGTGCCGCGGAAATGGCCGAGAAGGCCCGCGCGGTGGGGCCGGTCAGCAAGGACATCCTGGCCTATCTGCGCCAGGCGGGTGTGCCGCTCAGGGAATAATGCGGTCCAATGCCCGCGCTGCCCGGCAGCCATGACAGAGAGGATGCCTGCATGAAGATTCTGGTCGTTGACGACGAAGTCACCATTCGCACCAACCTGGTGTTGCTCCTGCGCAAGGAAGGCTTCGAGGTGCTGGAGGCCAGCAACGGCAAGACGGCGCTGGCACTGGCACGCGAGCAGGCACCCGGGTTGATCATTTCCGACGTGACCATGCCCGTGCTCGATGGCTATGGCCTGCTTGAGCAGTTGCGCGCCGACCCGCTGACGGCGCACCTGCCCCTGATCTTTCTGTCGGCACACTCCGACCGCGCCGATCAGCGCCGTGGCATGAACCTGGGCGCCGACGACTACCTGGGCAAACCCTTTTCGCGCAACGAATTGCTGGAGGCGGTGTCCGCCCGCATCCGGCGCAGCCAGGCCCTCGACCGGTCGGACACGCTGCCACAGCCCGTGCGCCTGTCAGCCGGTCCCACTGCGCCCTCCAGCACGGAACTCGACGTCAAGGGCTACCGCATTGTGCGCAAGATCGGCAGCGGCGGCATGTCGGACGTGTTCCTGGCCATTCGCGAAGCCGACCAGCGCGAGCTGGCGCTCAAGGTGCTGGACACCGGACTGAACGACGATGTCAGCCTGCTGCACCGCTTCATTCAGGAGTACGCGTTGCTGGCGCAGATCGACCACCCGAACGTGGCCAAAATCTTCGACCAGGGCTTTGCCGACGAGCACGCCTTCCTGAGCATGGAGTATTTCCCGGGCGGTGACATCAAGCGCCGCATTGCCGCCGGCATGACGCAGGACCAGGCGCTGGGCGTGGCCGTGCAGCTGGCGCTGGCGCTGCAGCAAATCCACCGGCAGGGCATCGTCCACCGCGACGTCAAGCCCGACAACGTGATGCTGCGCCAGGACGGCAGTATCGCCCTGATTGACTTTGGCATCGCCAAGCACGCCGACCATGCGGCGGGCCCTACGCTACACGGAGAAATCGTTGGCTCGCCGCACTACCTGAGTCCCGAGCAGGCAGCGGGGCGGGCCGTCACCGCGGCCAGTGACATCTACTGCCTGGGTGTCATCCTGTACGAAATGCTGGTGGGCCAGAAGCCCTACCAGGCAGACCGGGTCGAAGTCCTGCTGGCCCAGCATCTGTTCTCGCCCCCGCCCCGCTTGCCGGCGCAGCATGCCGCCGTGCAAGACCTGCTGGACTGCCTGATGCACAAGGACCCCGGGCTGCGCATGGACAACGCCCAGGCGGTGGTGGACTACATCGCAGCGCGCTGGCCCCAGGCCGCCGGCACGCGCTTGTAGTGCGGGCCTGCGCCAAATGGTTTTTGGTGTTTTTGGCCTCTAGCCCTCGTCGAATAAGCGTACTGCGCTATTAAATTAGGAGCGAATTTGCCTGGGCCGGGCCAGCCGCTGGGCAAAAGCCAGCGCCGCAACACCGAGCACACTGATCCCTGCCAGCACCCACAGGCCCAGCGTGTAACCCGACTGCGGGTTCCACAGCAGGCCCAGACCCAGCGGCGCGGCCGAGCGGGCCAGCGCCAGCGGCACACCCAAGGCGCCGTTGAGCGACGCCACATGCTCGCGGTTCACGTATTCGGCGATGGCCGTGCCCTTGACGATGGTCAGCATGCCATTGCCCATGCCCCACAGGGTCACAAACAGGATCACCACCAGATGGTGTGCATCGCCCGTCCAGGGCGCCAGCAACAGGGCGGCCAGGCCCAGCGGAATCAGGCAGGGAATCAGGCGGTTGGCCCGGTGCAGGTCAAAGTGGCGCTCAAAGAAATACAGCAGCAGGCGCCCCAGCACCTGGATGGCGCCGATGCTGGCCGGGATCGCAATCACCCAGCGCTCACTCAGCCCGTGTTCGCGCAACAGGCTCACCATGTGGGCGGGCAGGGCGACCGTCACCGACATCATCAGCACCACAAAGGCGCCAATCAGCAGGAAGGGCGCGCTGCGCAGGTGGTGCGCCAGGCCGGGCGCCGCCGATGGGTGCGCGTGGTGCAGCATGGCTTTGGCTTGCGGGGCATGGCGCAGCAGGCGGGCGTGCAGCGGCGCGCAGACCAGCAGGTGCAGCAGCGCCAGCGCCATCAGGGCGTGGCGCCAGCCGAACCCTTCAATCAGCCAGGCAGTCAGCGGAATGAACACCGTGCTGGCCAGCCCGCCCAGAAAGGTCATGGTGATGATGGCGCGCCGGAAATCGTGCGGAAAGCGCCGCGTCACCACGGCAAACACCGGCGAATACAGCACCGCCGCCATGGCAATCCCCAGGCCCACCCACACGGCGTACAGCCCGGCCACGCTGCTCACCCAGCCATGGGCCAGCAGGCACAGGCCCGCCAGCAGCGAGCCGGTGGTCATGACCGCGCGCTCGTGGCCGCGGTCGATCCAGCGGCCAACCGGAAAGGCCATCAACCCCTCGGCCAGCAGCGCCAGGCTGAACGCCAGGGACGACTCGGCACGGCTCAGCCCCAGGTCCCGCTCCACCGGACCCATGATCAGGGTGAAGGTGTAAAACACACTGCCCCAGCTGATGAGCTGGGCCAGCGACAGCCAGCCCACCAGGCGCGGGTCGTAGTTGGCAGGCGGGGCGGGGTTGGTTGTCAGGGCGGAGTGCCTTTCTGCCTTATTCGGGAACCTGGTCCGAGGGGTACTTCCAGAGGTCGCGCAGCAGGTAGTTCATGGGAATGCTGAGCGCGGTGTTGCGGGGGGGGATCGGCTTGGTGAACCAGCGCTCATAAATGGCATAGGCCTCGCGCGAATTGATCAGGCGTTTCATTTCCTCGTCCACCACGGCCTTCAGTTCGGGGTCGCTCTTGGACATCACGATGGACAGCGGCTCCAGCGTCAGGTACTTGCCCACCACCTTGAGTTTCTTCGGGTCGGGGCGGCTGGCAATCACGCCAAACAGCAGCACGTCATCCATGGCGAAGGCATCGGCCTGCTCCTTCTCGATCATGCTGGCGGCCTGGCTGTGGTCGTTGACCTGCATGATGTTGATGCGCAGCAGGCGCTCCTTGTTGGCCTTCGTCACCGCCGCCAGCGAGGGCGTGCCGTAGGACGACAGCAGGGTCAGGCCCTCCAGACCGCGCAGGTCGGCGATGGGGCTGTCGGCACGCACCATGAAGCGGGTGCCGGTCATGTAGTGCGGAATCGTGAAGGCCACCTTCTCGCGGCGCTCGGCGTTGTTGCTGGTGGAGCCGCACTCCAGGTCGGCCTTGTCCTGTTCGATGGCCTTGACCTGGTTGAACTCGGTGACCGGCAGGTAGGCCACGGTGATTGACTTGAGCGCCAGATGCTTGCGAATGGCTTCGGTCACCTTCAGGCACAGGTCCATGGTGTAGCCAATCGGGCGCTTGTCCGCGTCCAGGTAGGCAAAGGGGATGGCCGACTCGCGGTGCGCCAGCGTGATCTTGCCGCTTTGCTTGATGCGCTCCAGCACCGGGCCGGCGCTGGCGGACCAGGATGTGCCGCCCAGCAACAGGGCGCTCAACAGGGTGGCATTCAGGGTGCGGGAGGAGGAGAAGCGGCGAAGCAGCATGGTGGGACGCTCGGGGTGTGTGACAGGGCAGATTCGTGTCCTGCAAAAAAGGCGTGTCGCATTGTGTGCGACAGGCCCGGCCAGCGCAGCATCATATCGGAGCCCGTGCGGCAGCCGGTGCCGATTCAGGCCGCCATGGTGCGGCGGTACTGCATGGCCTCGGCCAGGTGGCTGACCTGGGTGTGTGCAGCACCGGCCAGATCGGCGATGGTGCGCGCCACCTTCAGCGTGCGGTGGGTGCCACGGGCCGACCAGCCCAGGCGCGCGGCGGCCACCCTCAGGAACTGCAGGGCATCCGGGGCCAGCAGCACGTGCTGGTCAATGGCCTGTCCTTGCAGCGCCATATTGGTACTGCCCTGGCGCG
>JAVBYK010000057.1 GCA_030824095.1 bacterium | reverse complement strand
GCCCAGGAATGGCCGGCCGCCAGCCATGCGCTGCTGAAGCAGGCCCAGGCGCAACCTGGCTACGCCCAGGTCGAAGCCCTGCGCCCCAGCTACCGCCCCACCAGTGACGGCCGCAGCTTCATGCTGGTATGGACACCCAACCCGGCCACGGCGCCGGCCAAATGGATCGTCTCTCTGCCCGGCACCGGCGGCTATGCCACCCGCGATCTGGCCGTCTGGCATCCGCACCTGCAAGGGCGCGACGTGGGGCTGGTCGTGGTGCAGTGGTGGCTTGGTGCTGGCGACACCACCCACGATTACTACGCCCCGTTTGACATCTACCGCGAAATTGACCGCCTGCTCAATGGGCTGAAGGTGCCCAAAAACAGCGCGATGCTGCACGGCTTCTCGCGCGGCGCGGCCAATTTGTACGCTGTGGCGGCTCTCGACCGCGCCAAGGGGCGCCAGTATTTCTCGACCTTTGTTGCCAGTTCCGGTGGAGCGTCACTGGACTACCCACCCACGCAACGGGTGGTGCGGGGCGAGTTTGGTTCGGCACCTTATGCCAACACCCAGTGGGTCACGGCTTGTGGCGAGCGCGATCCCAACCCGGTGCGCGACGGTTGCCCGGCCATGCGGCGTACGGCGGAGTGGATCAAGGAACGCGGGGGCAACGTCGCCCTGGCGATTGAAGACAAAACCCAGAGCCATGGTGCCCTGCAACTGAACCCGGCCAACGCCAAACAGTTGCTGGACTGGTACCTGCGCCCATGATCGCCGTCCTGCAACGCGTCAGTTCCGCCCGTGTCGATGTCGATGGACAGACCGTCGGGGCGATTGGTCCGGGTTTGCTGGTGCTGGTCTGCGCCGAGCAGGGCGATACGCCGGGCGAGGGCGACAAGCTGCTGGCCAAGATATTGAAACTGCGCATCTTCAGCGATGCTCAAGGCAAGATGAACCTCAGCGTGCAGGATCTGGATGGCCAGGGCACGCCGGGCGGCCTGCTGATCGTCAGCCAGTTCACGCTGGCGGCAGACGTCACCGGCGGCAACCGGCCCAGCTTCACCACGGCGGCCGCGCCCGAGGATGGCCGGCGCCTGTACGAGGGTTTCGTCGCCGCGGCGCGCCGCCAGCACGGCGAGGTGCAGACCGGCATCTTTGCGGCCGATATGCAGGTGCACCTGGTCAACGACGGGCCGGTGACGATTCCGTTGCGCATGCCTCCAGGT
The DNA here is from genome assembly GCA_030824095.1 of bacterium. Lineage (GTDB taxonomy): Bacteria > Pseudomonadota > Gammaproteobacteria > Burkholderiales > Burkholderiaceae_C > Allorhodoferax. Next base: position 2,878 of record JAVBYK010000057.1, on the reverse strand, counting down.
AGCCATCGACCCAGCCGCGCAGGCTGTTGACAAAGGCGACGGCCTGCACGCGCGGCAGGTCGCTCATCAGCACCACCGCTTCTTCCATGCGCCCCTGCGCCAGCCAGTGCGCGCGGCCCGCGCCGGGGAGCAGGCCGCAGTCCAGCGCCGGGGTGACCCAGCGGCTATCCAGCAGCAGGGCCAGGTTGCCGCGGGTGCATTCGGTGATCTCGCCGCGCGCGTTCCACAGCACGGTGTCAAACACGGCCGGGTCAGTGGGGGTGAAGGCGTCGTAGTGGGCGCGGCGTGTGGTCTTGTGGCGCACGAATTCGCTGTCGGATTCTTCCAGCGCGCGGGCGGCCAGTTGCAGGCGCACTGGCGAGGGGGTGTCGGCCAGCGCAAAGGCCTGGGCCTGCAGGCGACCGGTCGCATTGAGCAGCAGGCGCACGCGCCACGCGCCTTTGGGGTGTTGTTGACAGAGTTGCGCCAGCGTTTCTTGCACGGCGTCGGCTTGCCAGGCAAAACCGAAGTGCGTGGCCGATGCCTGCATGCGCGCCAAGTGCGCGCTCAAGTGCTGCAGCACGCCGTCGCGCAGCGCCAGGGTCTCTAGAATTTCAAATGCCTGGCTGGCCCGATGCAGAAACGCCTGCTTGTGGCGCCATTCCTGCCATTCGGCGTCGGGTGTGGAATCATAGGTGATACCGCTGCCGGTCGCGGCGCGGATGGCGTTTCCGCTCACCACGGCGGTTCGGATCGGCACATTGAAGGTGGCGCTGCCACCTGGACGCACCAGGCCGACCGCGCCGCAGTAGACGCCGCGGTCATCGCCCTCCAGCTCGCGGATCAGGCGCATGGCCTGCACCTTGGGCGCGCCGGTGACCGAGCCGCAGGGAAACAGCGCGGCAAACACATCGACCAGCGTGGTGCCGGGCCGCGTGTCGGCATGCACATCGCTCACCATCTGCCACACCGTGGGCAGGGCCTGCACGCGGCACAGGCCATCCACGGTGACAGAAAACGGCGTGGCGATGCGCGACAGGTCGTTGCGGATCAGGTCCACGATCATCACGTTCTCGGCGCGTTCCTTGGGCGAGGTCTGCAGGCCTTCGGCCAGTGCCGCGTCCTGCTGCGGGGTGCGTCCGCGCGGGGCCGTGCCCTTCATGGGGCGGGTGATCAGGTGGCCGTCCTTCCAGTCGAAAAACAACTCCGGCGAGGCGGACAGCACTTGTTCCTCGCCGGTGTCGATGTAAGCGGCAAACCCCCCAGACTGGGCCTGGCGCATGGCGGCAAACAAATCTTCGGGTGGCACATGCAACCGACCTGCGGTGCGGGCGGTGTAATTGGCCTGGTAAATCTCACCGTCTCCTATGGCCTGGCGCAGGCGCTCCAGGGCGGCATCAAAGGTGGTGCGTGCCAGGCCCGGTAGCCAGGCCGCGCGCACGGTGTCCGGACCGGTGGATGGCGACGCGGGTTCTTCCCCATCGGGCAGTGGCGCATCGTGTACACCAAACCACGCCAGCGGCCCGGTCGCCGGGTGCACAGCCAATGCGTGGTCAAACGCGGGTGCCGCCTCATAGCGCAGATAGCCCACGCACCACTGCCCCTGCAGGGCGCGCTGTTGCACCGCCTGCAGCACGGCCTTTACCTCGCCCAGCTCACGGGCCACCAGCACCTCTCGCGGCGCGCCGAAGGCGACGCGCACGGCCGCGCTGCCAGTGTGGTGCTGAGCAGGAGCGTGGACGGCGGCGAAATCGATCAGGGCGTGCATGGTGCGGTGCGCGGGGAGGTGGCCGGGCCGCAGATTATGCGCGTGTGGGCGGCCCGTAACCCGCCAGGGGATGGTGCTTGCATGGTCCATATGGTTGCTATATACTTGAACAATCAAGTAACACGCAATTAAATGCCATGACACATCCACAAACTGCTTTTTTGATCTACGGACCCACCGCGTCGGGCAAGTCCACCGTCGCTCGCCAACTCGCGGCCGAGCACAACGCCGTGCGCTTTGCCATCGATGAATGGATGCATGCGCTGTTTGGCCCGGATACGCCTGAAAAAATGGACATGGCCTGGGTCATGCCGCGTGTGGCGCGCTGCCAGGCCCGCATCTGGGCCACCTGCGAGCAAATCCTGGCCAGCGGCCGGGATGTGGTGCTGGAAATGGGGCTGCTGCGCCAGCAGGACCGCGACCGCATGCAATCCCTGGTCGAGGCCAGCGGTCATGCGGCCGCGCTGTGTTTTGTCGATGCCAGCCTGGCAACCCGCCGCCAGCGGGTGTTGCAGCGCAACCAGCAGCAGGGCGACACCTATTCCTTCCAGATCACACCGACCATGTTTGATGCGATGGAACACATTTTTGAGCGACCCGGTGCCGACGAGGCGCGCCGCTCCCAGGTCTTTTCCGAGGAATCCACCCATGTCTGAAGCGATACCCACCACCGCAACCCCGACCGCTCCCAGCGACAGCCTGGAGTTCTGCCTGCGCCTGAACCGCGCCTACGCCACGCTGACGCGCCGGCTGGACAACGCACTGTCCAACGTGCACGGCTTGAGTTTTGGCGACTTCATGATCCTGTACTACCTGGACCGGGCGCCGGCCAGCCGGCTGCGCCGCATCGACTTGGCCGAGCGACTGGGGCTGACTGCATCCGGCGTCACGCGCAGCCTGTTGCCGCTGGAAAAACTCGGCCTGGTCGCCCGCCAGCCCGACCCGCGCGATGCCCGGGTCGGCTACGCCCTGATCACCGAAGCCGGCCAGCAACTGCTGCAATACGCGCTGGCCTCCGTGGAGCCGATTGCACAGGAGGCAACCCGCATGGTGTCGGCCGACGAGATGGGCGCGCTCACCGCGCTGCTGGGGCAATTGGCGGGTATAAACCTCTCCAATACATGAATCTGA
>JAVBYK010000170.1 GCA_030824095.1 bacterium | reverse complement strand
GGATGTCAGCCTTGAGCAACCGGCAACGAAGGCTCGTTGCACCACTCGCTCCAGCTCCCGGCAAACAGCGCGGTGCGGCCCAGGCCGGCCACTTCCATGGCGATGATGTTGGGCACGGCGCTGACGCCGCTGCCGCAGTGGTGCACCACGCTGGCCGGGTTGCGCCCACCCAGCAGCGCCAGGAATTCGGCCTTCAACTGCTCGGCGGGCTTGAAGCGGCCATCGGCGCCGATGTTTTGGGTGAAGGGGCGGTTCAGCGCCCCGGGGATGTGGCCGGCCACCGGGTCCAACGGTTCCACCTCACCGCGGAAACGCGGCGCACCGCGTGCATCGATCAGCGTCTGGGCACGGTCGCCAGTGCTGCGGCCCAGGCGTTCTGCTACGGATTTGATAGTGACTAGCGTAGTCTTTTCGAGGGCTAGAGCGTAATTTGATGCCAAGGCTTCTGGCTGAGGGCCACTTTCGACCGCGCCCCCTTCCGCCTGCCAGGCTTGCAGACCACCATCCAGCACGGCCACATTCTCATGGCCGGCCCACTTCAGCATCCACCACAGGCGGCCGCAGTAGTTGGCGCCCTGGCGGTCATAGACCACGGCCTGCATGCCATTGGTGAAACCCACGGAGCCCAGCCAGGCGGCAAAGGCCTCGCGCGTGGGCAGGGGGTGACGTCCGCCACTGGCGGCGGTGCCGGCTGGGGCCTTGCCGGTGGCCGGGTCCTTGGCGGCGCTGAGGTGTTTGTCCAAGTGGGCGTAGACGGCGCCGGGGATGTGGGCTTCGGTGTATTGCGCCTCGCCGGCCTGGGGCTGGGTCAGATCGAAACTGCAGTCAAACACCATGCAGGGCTGGCCGCTGGTCATCAGAGACTGCAGTTGTGCGGCGGAGATCAGGGTGGTGAACATCTATTTTCCTCAGTGGTCTTCGGCAGGGGTGTCGGGCATGGCGCGGGCGCGCAGCGCGGTGGCCAGTATGCCGCTGGTCACGATGACGGCGATGCCGGCCCAGCCGATGGGTGCGATCTGGTCGCCGAACAGCGCCAGGCTGTAGATGGCGGCAAACACAATGCCGCTGTACTGCATGCTGGCCACCACCAGCGTGGCGCCGTGGCTGTAGGCCCGGGTCATGCACCACTGGCCCAGCGAGGCCAGCACGCCGATGGGGATGAGCCAGGCGGCGGCTGCGGGGCTGACCTCGGACCAGGGTGTCAGGCCCGTGGTCATCGCGGTGAAGGCCGCACCCACGGCGCCCACCACCACGGTGCCGACGGAAAAATAAAACACGGTGCGCACCTCGGGCTCGCCGACCTTGCCCAGCGCCGTGACCTGCATATAAGCCAGCGCTGCGCCCATGCCCGACAGCAGGCCGATCACGCCGGCAAACAGCTGGTCCTGGTCAATGGTGGGCCGCAGCGTCATGACCACGCCGGCAAAGCCCAGCAACACCGTGCCCAAGAGTGGCCCCTGGCGCTGGGCCTGGCCGTAGAGTAGGGCGCCGCCAACGATGAAGGCTGCCACCCAGACACCGCTCATGTAGTTCAGCGTCATCGCGGTAGCTACCGGCAGGTGGGCAATGGCATAGAACCAGGCGCTGAGCGACAGGATTCCAATGATGCTGCGCCACACGTGCATCATCGGCACCGGGGTGCGCAGGGGCGTGCCGCGGGCGCGCAGCACCACGGCCATGAAGATCACGCTAACGATGCCGCGGTAGAACACCAGCTCCAGCGTGCCAAAGCTGGCGGAGGCAAACTTGATCCCGACGGCCATGGTGGCGAACAGGAAGGACCCCGCCACCATCCACAGCGCTTGCACTAGAGACCCAGTTGGCGGCGGTACCACTCGTGGAAGTGCGGCATGCCGTCTTCCATCGGGCTCTGGTAGGGGCCGACCTCGTTGTCGCCACGCGCCAGCAGGGCGGCGCGGCCGGCGTCCATGCGCTCGCCGATCTCGTCGTCCTCGATGCAGGTCTCGTTGTAGGCGGCCTGCTGGGCCTCGACGAACTCGCGCTCGAAGGCGACGATTTCCTCGGGGTAATAGAACTCCACCATGTTCATGGTCCTGCTCGGACTGATCGGGTGCAGCGTGGACACCGTCAACACATGCGGGTACCACTCCACCATGATGTGCGGGTAGTAGGTCAGCCAGATCGCGCCCTGCTCGGGTGGCTTGCCATTGCGGTAGGCCAGCAGGGCCTTCTGCCAGCGCTCGTACACGGGCGAGCCGCCGGTGGTGTCGGCCTTGGCCAGCTGTGCGGCCACGCCCACGGTCTGCACCGAGAAATTGTCGGCAAACTGCCAGCGCAGGTCGTCACAGGTCACGAACTTGCCCAGACCGGGGTGGAAGGGGCCGACGTGGTAGTCCTCCAGATAGACCTCGATGAAGGTCTTCCAGTTGTAGTTGCACTCGTGCATCACCACCTTGTCCAGCACAAAGCCCTCAAAGCTCAGCGCATCGCGCAGGCGCATGCCGGCCAGGTCGGCGGCCACATCGCGGCCGTTTTGCTCGAACAGCAGGCCGTTCCACTCCTGCAGCGGGTAGTTCTTCAGATTCAGGCAGGGGTCCTGAGCGAAATGCGGTGCACCAATCAGCGTGCCGGAGGGCAGGGGTGCGCCATTGGTATGGGCGCCACTGTAGGTCCAGCGGTGCAGCGGGCAGACAATGTTGCCGCCGGCGCTGGCCACCTGGCGGCCGTGGTCCGTGACTGGGCTGACCAGCGAGTCGCGGCCCTTGAGCATGATGGCCTGGCGGTGGCGGCAGACGTTGGAGATCAGCTCCACGCCATGGGCGTTGCGCACCAGGGCGCGCCCTTCCTTCTCCTGCGGCAGGGCGTAGTAGTCCCCGACGTTGGGAACGGCTGAGGTGTGCCCCACATAACGGGGCCCATTCTGAAAGATACTTTGCATTTCGCGCTGGAACAGCGCTTCGTCAAAATAGCTTGAAACTGGTAGTTGGCACGTGGCCGGCTGCAGTCGAAGACTTAAATCAGACATGTTGTCCTGACCTAAAGACTCCCCACAGGGAGATGCGCCCATAGCGCGATAAAAAGGGATGCCGGACACCGCTAAGCGGCGCGCCGGAGGCGAGAGGGGGGATTGTACCCGGGGGCACAATCCCCGCCGCCAGCGCCTAAAATCACGGTTTACAGTTTTCTGACCCATCCAGTCCCCACCTCCATGCCCAAGGCCAGTGCCCGACCCGTTTCCGCTGACGACGCTTCCGTTGCCAGCGCCTTGCCCGCGACCTATGAGGCCGCCATGACCGAGCTGGAACAGTTGGTGGCTAGCCTGGAATCCGGCGAAATGCCGCTGGAGCAGTTGCTCGCGGGCTACCAGCGCGGAGCCCAGCTCTTGCAGCACTGCCGCGACAAGCTGCAGGCCGTGGAGGATCAGATCAAGGTACTCGACGAAGGCACCCTCAAGGCCTGGAAACCCCAATGAACGCAACCACCGCCGTGGCGCCGGCAACGCGCGAAGTCTTTGATCTGGATGCCTGGAGCAGCATGCGCCTGACCCAGGTTGAGCAGGCGCTGGACCGCTGGGTCACCGCCGAGATTCCCCTGGGCCTGGACCATGGCGCGCCTGCCCAGCTGGTGGAAGCCATGCGCTACGCCGTGCTGGATGGCGGCAAGCGCCTGCGCCCCCTGCTGGTGCTGGCCTCGCATGAGGCGGTGTGTTCCGATGCGGATGCGGCCTCGCGCAACGCGGCGATGCGGGCCGCCTGTGCGGTCGAACTGATCCACGCCTACTCCCTGGTTCACGACGACATGCCCTGCATGGACAACGACGTGCTGCGCCGGGGCAAGCCCACCGTGCACGTGCAGTTTGGCGAGGCCAGTGCCCTGCTGGCCGGCGATGCCCTGCAGGCCCTGGCCTTTGAACTGCTGACGCCGCAGGATGGCTCGGTCCAACCCGCCACCCAGGCCCGCCTGTGCGCACTGCTGGCGCGTGCCGCTGGCAGCGCCGGCATGGCCGGTGGACAGGCGATTGACCTGGCCAGCGTCGGCCTGCCTCTCAACGAAGCTCAGTTGCGCGAGATGCACGAACTCAAGACTGGTGCCCTGCTCAAGGCCAGCGTGGTCATGGGGGCCCAGTGCGGCGCGCCCGACGCGCAGGC
>JAVBYK010000193.1 GCA_030824095.1 bacterium | reverse complement strand
CTGAACGCTGAAGCCATTCTGCTGTGCGAGAGCGACGGCACGCCGGAAGAGGTGGAAGAAGAAATTGGCCGCATGAGCGCCGTGCTGCGCGCCAATGGCGCCACCGCCATCGCGGTGAGTCAAAACGAGGCCGAGCGCCTGAAGTTCTGGAGCGGGCGCAAGAACGCATTCCCCGCCAGCGGGCGCATCAGCCCGGACTACATGTGCATGGACAGCACCATCCCGCGCAAGCGCCTGGCCGACATCCTGCTGGCGATCCAGGAGATGGAGAAGAAGTACCAGCTGCGCTGCGCCAACGTGTTCCACGCCGGCGATGGCAACCTGCACCCGCTGATCCTGTTCGATGCGAATGATGCCGACCAGTTGCACCGCTGCGAACTGTTCGGCGCCGAGATCCTGGAGACCAGTGTCGCCATGGGCGGCACGGTGACCGGAGAACATGGCGTGGGCGTGGAAAAGCTCAACAGCATGTGCGTGCAGTTCAGCGCTGCGGAAAACGAGCAGATGTTTGGCATCAAGCACGCGTTTGACACCAAGGGACTACTCAACCCCGGCAAGGTGATCCCCACCAAGCAGCGCTGTGCCGAATACGGCAAGATGCTGGTGCGGGGTGGCAAGCTGAGCCACCCCGATTTGCCGCGGTTCTAGCGGGCGTTGGGGGTCAACGCCCCAGTTCTTTGAGGTAGGCCGTGCGTGCCGCGACGGCGGTGTCGGTGAAGTCGGAGAACAGCCCGTCGATACCGAGACGGTAAAACTGCAGGTACTCGTTTTTCGGGTCACCCTTGTAGTCAAACGCCAAGCGTTTTGGCTCGCTGCGGAAGGTCCAGGTGTGCACCGTCAGGCCCAGCTTGTGCGCATCGGCGATCAGCGTCGTGGCGGCCTGTGAGGTGGTGTCCATGTAGTTCACCGCGCCATCGCCATTGACATCGAGCATCTTGCCGGCCGTATCAAACGTGCCCTTGACCGGAACGATATAGGGCTTCCATGGGCCCACGCCATCGGCGTATTTTTTGATCTCGGCCAGGCCAGCCGGTGTGAGCATGGAGTCAAACAGGGCCGTCTTGCCCGCCTTGGTCCAGTCGTACGGCCGGTCGAACGGCGCTGCAAAAGTCACCTTGCCGGTCTTGAAGTCGTAGTCATCGCCATCCACCAGTTGCGCCAAACGAACCTGGGTCTTGGGTCGCAGGTATTGCAGGTTGGAAACCTCGAACGACTGGATGATCACCGGCGAGTCTTTCTTGGTGTAGCCGTATTCGGCCAGGATCGCCAGCAGCCGGTCTTCCAGCTTGAGATTGGCATCCACGTGGTAGGTCGGGTGCTTGGTTTCAGGGTACACACCAATGACGCGCCCCACCTTGACACCCTCGCTCTTGGCGACATTCAGCACTTCGCGCAGCGTCGGAATCAGGTACTTGCCGTTGTGCGACTGGTCACGGTCGCTCAGGGGTTGTATGGCCCGCAGCGTCTTGATCTCGGCCAGCGTGAAGTCCGTGGCAAACCAGCCTGTCTCCGCGACCCCATCGACCATGCGCGTGGTTTTACGGGAGGCGAATTCGGGGTGGCTCGCCACATCGGTGGTGCTGGTGATGTTGGGCTCATGCCGGGCGATCAATTCGCCATCCTTGGTGGCAACCAAGTCGGGCTCAATGAAATCGGCGCCATTCTGGATCGCCCGCGTGTAGCCCTCCAGGGTGTGATCCGGCAACACGCCGGCAGAACCGCGGTGACCAATGACCAGCGGCTGGGCACCATCCAGGGTCTGAAATGGATATACGACGCCACCGCCGCCGCAGGCGGCCAGGACGGCGATGCTCAAACCAGTCAGGACCAGTGTGGTCGGGCGGATCAGGGAGAATACTTTCATGTCAATGCTTTCGATTGGGGGAAAGCAAAAACTGTAGGGGTGCTGTGTGAAACTTTGACGTCACTTTTGTGATGAAGTCAAGACAACCCGCCAACTGCGACTCTGAACGGAGCGGCCTCGCTCAAGCACTATTTCATCCTGAATTTATCCTTGCAAATAACGGAATGAAACTCCATAATTACAAGGATGTTTCCCCGCCATGTCCTTCCCCAACTGATTGAAGAAATTCAGAACTCCCCAGCCGTAGCGTTGCTCGGACCACGCCAATCCGGCAAAACCACGCTGGCTTTGGAGGCTGCAAAAAACATCCCCAGTATCTACCTCGATCTGGAGTCCGAGCGTGACCGTGCCAAGCTGGCGCAGCCCGAGCTGTATCTGGCCGACCACCTGGACAAGCTGGTCATCCTGGACGAGGTACACCGTGCGCCCAGCTTGTTCCCGGTATTGCGCGGCCTGATTGACCAGGCCCGCCGTGCGGGCAAGCGCGCGGGGCAATACCTGCTACTGGGCTCGGCTTCGTTGGACTTGCTGCAACAGTCGGGTGAAACGCTGGCGGGGCGCATTGCCTATCTGGAGCTGGGACCGCTCAACGTGCTGGAAACCGGAGAAGCACTTGCCGAAACCCTGTGGCTGCGCGGCGGATTTCCTGAGAGTCTGACCGCCCCCAGCGACGCACGGAGTCTGCGCTGGCGGCAGAACTTCATCCGTACTTACCTGGAGCGCGATATCCCTCAATTTGGGCCGCGCATTGCCGCCGACACCCTGCGCCGCTTCTGGACCATGCTGGCCCACCACCAGGGCGGCTTGCTCAACGTGGCCCAGCTGGCCCGCAACATGGGCGTGGATGCCAAAACCGCGCAGAGCTACATCGACCTGCTGTGCGCCCTGCTGCTGGTGCGCCGTCTGCCACCATGGCACGCCAACCTGGGCAAGCGCCTAGTGAAGTCCCCCAAGGTGTATGTGCGCGACAGCGGGCTGGTGCATGGGCTGCTGGACATCGCGACCAAGGACGATCTGCTGTCGCACATGGCGCTGGGCGCCAGTTGGGAGGGATTCGTTATCGAAAATTTACTCAGTTGTGCCCCACAAATGGTGCAGGCGCACTTTTACCGCAGCAGTGGCGGCGCGGAGATCGACTTGCTGCTGACCTGGCCCAACGGGACGATGTGGGCCATCGAAATCAAACGCAGCCTCAGCCCCAAGGTCGAGCGGGGCTTTCATGCGGCATGCGCGGACCTGTCACCCACGCGCAAGCTGGTGGTGTACCCGGGCGCTGAAACGTTTCCGCTGGGGAGTGACGTTCAGGCTGTGCCGCTAGGGGCGCTGTGCGCGGAGTTGAGTTTGACCCACTATCCTCCTACCGTCGAAACTGTTTGAAGGGATCAATGCGATGTCTAGTTCAGACGCACTGCTGAATTCCGGCTCGCTGATATGCGCGTTACAAAGCGGTCATAGTCGTTGACAACCGAATTGGCCGTTGGCCGCGTGCGGACTCTGGACGATGGACACCGTTGCGGACCTTCGGCGTTGCTAATTCGACATTGCGGTCACTCGGGGTGAAGAATATCGACTGTGGTCTTGAGCGGCTCTGGAGTAGTGGGAGGTCATCCAATGTGACGGGGCCAGCGCCAAATGATAGATCGGCGCTAACCTCCGTGCCTGATATCCTTTGCCGATGCCCGATCAGAAACTGCTCCTGAAACGCGATGCTGGCGTCTTGACGTTGGTACTGAATCGCCCTAACAAGCTCAACGCGATAGACAACGACCTAGCTGCATCCTTGAAAAACGCACTCGACTTTGCAGCCACTGATTCATCCGTGCGAGCAATCCGAATTCTGGGAAGCGGCACGGCTTTTTGCGCGGGTCGAGACGTAAGCGAGTCGCCAACCGACAGAGATCTTGAATTGGTCCAAGCAGTTGCAAGATCAATTGTCGTCAATCCCAAACCAATCGTCGCTGCGGTACACGGCTGGACCGTCGGGGCCGGGTTTGAGTGGATGCTAAACGCGGACATCGTCTTCGCATCCGAAAACGCCAGGTTCAAGCTGCCGGAGGCATCGCTGGGCGTCTTTGTAACCGGGGGACTGGTTGCAACACTTCCGGCCGCAATCGGTCTGACACGTGCCAAAGCGCTGATGCTGCTTGGCGACGAATTCAGTGCTGCGCAGGCAGCCGACTGGGGCCTGGTTTACCAAGTACTGCCGAATGAAGAACTCGACGCAATCACCTTGGCCGCCTGCCATAGATT
>JAVBYK010000117.1 GCA_030824095.1 bacterium | reverse complement strand
ACCCGCCTGGGCCTGACCCTGTGCCGGCGGGGCCGGGGCGGTTTTGCGCTGACGCCGGAGGGCCACAAGATCTACGAGCAGACCACGGCCCTGCTGGCGGCGACCGACGCCTTTCGCAGTGGCGTGGACGAGATCCACCAGCGCATGGGTGGTGCGCTGCACGTGGCCATGTTCGACAAGACGGCCAGCAATCCCGCTTCACACATCGCGCAGGCGATAGCGCTGTTCAGCCGCCAGGCGCCAGATGTGGCGCTGAACCTGCACGTGGGCACCCTGACAGCGATTGAACGGGGCGTGCTGGACGGGCAGTACCAGATCGGCATCATCCCCGGCCACCGCAGCTCGGACGCGCTCGAATACGCGGAGCTGTTCGACGAGACCATGCTGCTGTACTGCGGCACCGCACACCCGCTGTTTGATGCCGAACCGTCGGCCCAACCGCAGGATTGGGAGGGGCTGCGCGCCTACCAGTTCGCCGGCCTGGGCTACCACTCGCCGAACATGGAGATCAGCCAGCAGGTGCGCCTGGCGCGCAAGGCGACGGGTTTCGATCAGGAGGCGATTGCCACGCTGATTCTGTCGGGTCAGTTTCTGGGGTTTTTGCCCGATCACTATGCACAGAGCTTTGTGCGTGCGGGGCTGATGCGTGCGGTGAATGCGGCGGTGTTTCGCTACACCTGCCAGTTTTTTGCGATTGCCCGGCGCTCACCGGAGGCGGCGCGGGCAACGCGGGCGTTTCAGGACTGCTTGATGCAGGCCCACAAAAGTGATTAGCCGCCCTTCTTGGAGCGCTTGCCGGGGTTCTTCTTGCTGCGGGTGGCGACACCACGCTCCAAGCTCACGCGCTGGCCGCGACCACCGGTGGGCAGGGTGAAGCCTGGCAGGGTTGCGGGACGGGGGGTAGCCTTGCGGTCGGCTTCGGTAACGATCTTGTTGCCCATGGCAGTCTTCTTTCTATACGGGGAGGGGGTCAAAAACCCCCCATTTTAGGCTACAAATCTCAGGCGGTCGCTGCGGCTGGCGCCGGGAACGTCCCAGCGCGTGGTGCGGGCGATCCGAGGAAGCGGAAGGCCAGAGCCGGCTCGTGGCCCGTCATCAGCTCGGCCAGGGCCTTGCCGGAGCCGGCGCCGTGGGTCCAGCCCAGCGTGCCGTGGCCGGCATTGACCCACAGGCCGCGCACCTTGGTCTGGCCGATGTAGGGGATATTGGTCGGCGTGGCCGGGCGTAGGCCGGTCCAGTAAGCAGGGTTGCCGCCTTCGTCCACATTGCGGGTATCGCACACACCGGGGAAAACCTGCTCGACCCGACGCGCCAGCATCTGGCAGCGGGCGCGGGCCACGGCGCTGTCCAGCGTCAGGTCGTAGTTGCCCACCTCGATGGTGCCGGCGATGCGCAGGGTATCGCCCAGGCGGCTCATGGCGCACTTGACGGTGTCGTCCAGCAGGCTGACCTGGGGTGCGAGTTCGGGCTTCAAGATCTTGAAGGTCGCGCTGTAGCCCTTGCCGGGGTAGATCGGCAGGTCCACGCCCACGCTGCGCAGCAGCGGCGCGCTGTACGAGCCGGCTGCCACCACCACCTGGTCGGTCGCCAGCTTGCGGCTTGTGCCATTCTGACCATCAGCCCTCGTGGATAGGTCGCGAATAGCTACGGATTTAATAGCGCCGCCGACGACTTCCAAACGATCCACGGCGTGGCCGTAAAGGATTTCTGCGCCGCGTTCGACACAGCGTTTGGCCAGTTCCTGGGTGAAGATGCGGGCGTCGCCCGATTCGTCGCTGGGGGTGAAGGTGCCGCCCACGATGCGTTCGCCAAAGGCGCGCAGGGCTGGCTCAATGCGGAACAGGGTGTCGCGGTCCACCACCTGGCGGGCCACGCCGTGCTTGCGCATCAGCGCGGCGGCGTCACCGGCGGTGTCGAACGATTTCTGGTCGGTGTAGTAGTGGGCAATGCCGCGCTCCAGGCGCTGGTAGGCAATCCCGGTGCTGGCCACGATGTCTTTGAGCGCGCCGTGGCTGTAGGCGCCCAGGGCGACGAGCTGCTGCACGTTGCGCTCAAAGGCGGCGTCGTTGCAGTTGGCCAGGAATTGCAGGCCCCAGCGCCATTGCTGCCAGCCCTCGCCAAACGGCAGTTGCGGGCGGAACAGAAGCGGTGCTTCCTTGCTGAACATCCACTTCAGCGCCTTCAGTGGTGCCTCGCGGTTGGCCCAGGGTTCGCAGTAGCTGACCGAAATCTGGGCCGCATTGGCGAAACTGGTTTCCAGGGCGGCATCGGCCTGGCGGTCGATGACGGTGACGGTGTGCCCGCGTTCCAGCAAATGCCAGGCGGTGCTGATGCCGATGATTCCGGCGCCTAAAACAGTAATGTGCATGCGCCAAGTGTCCCGCAAGTTGATGTGTATCAACAGTGTTTGCGGCTTAGTGTGCGTCTTCATTAGTTTTGCTAATAAAATGATGGACACTCGCACTGCCGTTGGAAGCAGCGCTACAACAACAGAAATAAACCATGCGAACCTTTGATACCGACGCCCTGGAGTGTCTGGCCGCCATCGTGGAAGAGGGCGGCTTCGAGCGCGCCGCCGTGCGCCTGTCGGTCACGCAGTCGGCCGTGTCACAGCGCCTGCGCGCGCTGGAGGCTCAGGTCGGCACCGTGTTGCTGGTGCGCAGCCGTCCGGTCAAGCCCACCTCGGCCGGGCGCTTGCTGATCAAGCACGCCATGCAGATGCGCCTGTTGCGGGCCGACCTGGAAACCGATTTGCAGGACCTCACCCCCGGCACAGGCGCCCAGCGTGAGGAAGACCGCATCTCCATTGCCATCAACGCTGACAGCATTGCCACATGGGCGCTGCCCGCGTTGGGGCCGCTGGTGACCGAAGGCCTGCCGCTGGAAATCATCACCGACGACCAGGACTTCACCCACGAGTGGCTGCGCGAAGGTCAGGTGCTGGGTTGCGTCACCACGCTGAAGCAGGCCCTGCGCGGCTGCAAGGTGCTGTCGCTGGGTGCCATGCACTACGTGGCGGTGGCCAGTGCGGACTACGCCCGGGTCCACTGCCCCAAGGGGCTGACCACGCACAACTTCCGCCAGATTCCGTTCATTGCATTCAACCGCAAGGACGATCTGCAGACCGAATTTGTGGGCAAGGCGTGTGGTTTGCGGCGCGTGGCCCTGAGCCAGCGCTTTGTGCCCAGTTCCGAGGGACAGGTCCGTGCCGTGCTGGCCGGATGGGGTGTCAGCGTGCTGCCGGCGTTGCAGGTGGAAAGCCTGCTGGCCAGCGGCGAACTGGTGAATCTGGCGCCCCAGGTCACGCTGCCGGTGAACCTGTACTGGCACTGTTGGAACCTGGACTCGGTGGTCATCGACCGGCTGACCGCGGCGTTGTCCAGCGCAGCTGCAGCAGCCCTGAAAACCGGGCGCGCGTAACCGGCCGGGATTAACGCACCAGCAGGACCGGCACCTTGCAGTGGGCCAGGACCTGGGTCGCGACCGAGCCCATGACCAGGTTTACCACCGCACCGTGGCCGTGGGAGCCCATGACGACCAGATCGAACTTGCCGTCGCTGGCCAGCTTGGCGATGGCAGCGCCCGCTGGACCGACCTTCCAGACCGATTTGGCGTTGATTCCATGGCGCAGCAGGAACTTGCCCACCGGGGCCAGCACCTTTTCACTTTCCTCGGCGTAGTACTGGTCCACCACCTCCTTGCCGACGGCGGCCCGCGCGCGGGGTGGCAGAGCCGGCTGGGCGGTGAACACAGTGTATTCATTGGCGTTGCTGAACAGGCCTTCGTGGGTGCTCAGGTAAGCCAGCATTTTTTTGCTGAAGGGGCTGCCGTCCACGGCCAGAAGAATCTTCATGCGCTACTCCTCAATACGAGGTGTTCAGTGTAACCAAGGGGCATGGTTCCACGGAACGCATGGGGGATTGGAGTATTCAAAAAATGCTATCAAAATAATAGCTGAATAGTCTTGTTCCACGAGGGCTAGATGCCAATTTCAATCAAAAGGCCTGGCTGGAATGCCGCTTGCTCGTTCTTGCGGGCATAGCCCAGCGGATTGGCCACCACGCGGCAGCCCTGGTGGCGGTAGTCGCTGGGGGCGTGCAGATGGCCGTGCAGCCAGA
>JAVBYK010000454.1 GCA_030824095.1 bacterium | reverse complement strand
TTGGCGCAGACGGCCACCGTGCGCTGCCACCTGCACGGCTCGCTGGGCGCTACCGGCAAGGGCCACGCCAGCGACGTGGCGGTGCTGCTGGGCCTGTCAGGCCAGGAACCCGACACCGTAGAGGTGGACCGCATCGCGCCCATCCTGGCCGACATCCGTGCGCAAAAACACATCGTGCTGGGCGGCGTTAAGCGCATCGCCTTCCATGAAAAAGAGGATCTGCTGTTCCTGCGTGCGCCCCTGCCCTTCCACGCAAACGGCATGCGCTTTGTGGCGCTGGACGCGCAGGGTACCGAGCTGGCCAACCGCGTCTATTACTCGGTGGGCGGCGGCTTCATCATCAGCGACGAGGTGGCCGCCGACGGCACGCGCCACAAGGTGATCGCCCCCGACGCCACCGTGTTGCCCCTGCCCTTCACCACCGGTGAGGCACTGCTACGGCTCACCCAAGCGCACGGACTGAGCATTGCCCATGTGATGCGCCGAAACGAGCAGCACTGGCGCAGCGATGCCGAGATCGATGCCGGCCTCTTGCGCATCTGGCAGGTGATGCAGGATTGCGTTCGCCGCGGCTGCGAGGCCGAAGGCGTGCTACCCGGCGGCTTCAAGGTCAAGCGCCGCGCCAAGGCCCTGCGCGAGGCACTGACGGTTCGACCCGAAGAAGCGCTGCGCGACCCGCTGCAGGTGCTGGACTGGGTCAACCTGTATGCGCTGGCCGTCAACGAGGAAAACGCCGCCGGTGGGCGCGTGGTGACGGCCCCCACCAATGGGGCGTCGGGCATCATCCCAGCCGTTCTGCACTACTACACGCGCTTTGTGCCGGGTGCCACCGATGCGGGCGTCATGGATTTCCTGCTGACCGCCGCCGCCATTGGCATCCTCTACAAGGAGAACGCCAGCATCAGCGGCGCCGAGGTCGGTTGCCAGGGCGAAGTCGGCGTGGCCTGTTCCATGGCCGCTGGTGCGCTGTGCGCGGTGATGGGCGGTAGCCCTGAGCAGGTGGAGAACGCCGCCGAGATCGGCATGGAACACCACCTGGGCCTGACCTGCGACCCGGTGGGGGGGCTGGTGCAGATCCCCTGCATCGAACGCAACGCCATCGCCTCCGTCAAGGCGATCAACGCCGCCCGCATGGCCCTGCGCGGCGACGGCAGCCACTTTGTCAGCCTGGACAAGGTCATCAAGACCATGCGCGAGACTGGTGCCGACATGAAGACCAAGTACAAGGAAACGGCGCGCGGCGGGTTGGCGGTGAATATTGTGGAGTGCTGAGTGATCAGCACGTCCGCATCGCAGATGCTATATAAACAATAGCTTCCTGTTCATATTCCACGAGGGCTAGCGCCCTATTTGGCTCCAAACCATTTGGCGCTGGCCGGCCCAACGTTCACTTCCCAAACAACTTGGCCACGCGTTGCCACGTACGCAGCAGCAGGCCTGCGCGTTCCACATCGGCCTGCGCGACGAGCGGTGCTTCGCCCACTGGCTTGCCCTTCGAGGTGGCGACCACCTTGCCGATCACAGCGCCCTTGGCCACTGGCGCCTCCAGGCCTGGTGTGAGCTCCACCGAGGTCTCCACCTGCTGGCCGCGCGGCACGGTCAGCAGCCACGGCGTTCCCAGACCCGCCGCGACTGTATCGACCTTGCCGAAGCTGACCTTGGCCGCCGTAACAACCGCGTTCGGTTGAATCGGGGTGACCTTCTCGAAGTTGCTGAAGCCCCAACCGAGCAGCGCTCGCGTGTGGTCAGCACGCGCCTGCGCGCTGTTGGTGTTGAGGATGACCGTGATCAGGCGCATGTCGTTGCGCTTGGATGAGGTGACCAGGCAGTAGCCGGCCGCTTCGGTGTGGCCGGTCTTCAGTCCGTCAACACTGGGGTCGGTGTACAGCAGCGCATTGCGGTTGCCCTGCTTGATGCCGTTGTACTTGAACTCGCGTTCCGCGTAGATCGGGTAGTAGTCAGGGCTGTGTTGAATGATGGCGCGTGCCAGGATGGCGAGGTCACGCGCAGACGACTTGTGCTCGGGATCCGGCAGGCCCGTGGCGTTGACGAAATGCGTGTGCGTCATACCCAGGCGCTGGGCTTCCGCATTCATCAGTTTGGCGAAGTTCTCTTCGGTTCCGCCCAGGTGCTCGGCAATCGCCTTGGACGCATCGTTGCCCGACTGGATGATGATGCCGCGCAGGATGTCAATCACGGTGGCCTGGCTGTTCAGTGGCAGATACATGCACGACTCGGTGCTAGACCCCCGGCACCAGGCGTTCTGACTGACCGACACCAGGTCGGTTGGCTTGAGCTTGCCCGTGCGCAGCGCCTGCTCGACCAGGTAGCTGGTCATCATCTTGGTGAGCGAAGCCGGCGGCAAGGGTTCATCCGCGTTGGCGGAAGCGAGCACCTCGCCGGAGTCGGAATCCATCAGCAGCCACGCCTTGGCGGGCAGCGCCGGTGGGTTGCCAGCCAAGGTGGTCTGTGCAGCCAGTGGCGGCAGAGCGTTTTTTACATCCGCGGTGGCCTTCTTGTGAACGGCAGGCTTGGCTGCGTGGCGTGCCGCCCCGAAGGAAGCGGAGCTAGGAACCAGGGTGCCTGCAGCGATGGCGAGGATGATGGGGAGAATGGGACTAGTTTTGGTTTGGATGGCATTTTCGGTCATGGCGCCAATTGTCGCTGATGCGTCGCTACCAAAACGATAGCTACCTACGCAGATTCCACGAGGGCTAGCGCCCTATTTTCTCCAAAACCCTTTGGCAAAAGCCGCTATGCCAGTGCAAACGCATCCATGGCCAGCATGCCGTACATCACCTCGCGGCTCAGGTAGCTGGGGCGGGCATCCTCGCCGGCAGCACCCATGGCAAAGAAGATCGGCAAAAAGTGATCGTCCGAAGGGTGGGCGCGGTGGGCGTGCGGTGCCAGGCTGCGGTAGTCCAGCAGGGCCGGCTTGTCACCGCGCTGCAGAGCGGATTCCACCCAGCGGGCGAATTCGGTCACATAGGGGGCGGTGGCCTGTGCGCCGCCACGGAACTCGCCCAGGTTGTGGGTGATGGAGCCGGAACCCATGACCAACACACCGCTGGCACGCAGGCTTTGCAGCGCGGCGCCCAGCGCATAGACCTGGGCCGGCCCCCAGCCCACCGGCAGTGCGACCTGCACCACCGGCACATCGGCCTTGGGGAACAGGTGCATCAGCGGCACCCAGGCGCCATGGTCAAACGGCCGCGTGTCATCGGCCTGCGTGGCAATGCCGGCGGAATGAATCAGTTCCAGCACCTCGTACGCCAGATTCGGGTTGCCGGGCGCGGGGTATTGCAGCTCGTACAGGGCAGAAGGAAAACCACCAAAGTCGTGCCAGGTCTGCGGCTGCGCCGTGGTCATGACCGTGGGGATACGCGCCATCCAGTGGGGTGACAGGATCACCACGCCGCGCAAAGGTGGCTCAGCCGGCAGAGATTGCGCCCAGGCCCGCAGTGCTGGGCCGGTCTCGCCCGCATCGACGGCAAACAGCGGCGCGCCGTGGGACACAAACAGCGTGGGCAACAAGGCAGCAGCAGACATTGGGGAACCTTTCAGGAAGTCAGGTTGCTACTGTATTCCCTGTCAAAACAAAGATAAACAGCCTATGGGCTGATTCACTGTCCCAAAAACGTCAACAATCGTCGCAGGTTCTAGAAGGTTTCCCAGTCGCCGTCATCCGAAGCCGTTGCCTTGGCCACACTGGTAGTGAGCTTCTTTGGTGCGGCGGGCTGTGGTGCTGCCGGTTTCGCAACTGGCTTTATTGCCGGTTTGGCAGCGAGCCTGGGTGCCGCCGGGGCGGGGCGCGCCAGGGCCGGTGCCGGCTTCTGTGCCGCCAGACGCGGTGCGGGACTCTTCTTGGGGGGCGCGGCCACGCGCGGGGCGTTGACGGTGCGACTGACCATGCTGCCAGCATCCAGCTTGAAGCTGCTGACCACTTCCACCATGTGCACTGCCTGCTGGTTCAGGCTGTCAGCGGCGGCAGCGGCCTCTTCCACCAGGGCGGCGTTTTGCTGCGTTACGTTGTCCAGCTGGACGATGGCCTGGTTGATCTGCTGAATGCCACTGGTCTGTTCGTGGGCCGAAGCGCTGATTTCACCAATCAGATCGGCCACGCGTTTGACCTGGGC
>JAVBYK010000446.1 GCA_030824095.1 bacterium | reverse complement strand
CGGCGCATGTGCTTGTCGTCCATGGAAAAACCCAGGGGCTCGATCAGGTGCAGGGTGCAGCCGGTATTGGCCGCCAGGCGGATGACGTTGCCGGTATTCGGCGGGATTTCGGGTTCGACCAGGACGATATGAAACATGCCGGCTATTGTCGCTTGAAGCAAAATCGGACGCTAGCCCTCGCGGATATTGCGTTTGCCGCTATATAATAGATAGCTATTTGACAGACGTTACTCAGTGCGGGCCAGCACCAGCGCCGTGATGTGCGCGGCGCCTGCCTGCCGCAATGCCTGTGCAGCGGCGTGGAGGGAAGCTCCGCTGGTCATCACGTCATCCACCAGCAGAACGCGCTGGTTCCTGATGCGGTGGGCCTGCAGGGGCTCTACCGCAAAGGCATGCCGGACGCTGAGCAGTCGCTCGCTGCGGGTCAGGGTGCGTTGCGGTGGCGTGTCCACCACCCGCAGCAGTATGTCGCTTGCTACCTTGTGTGCTTCCAGCGCCCGGGCCAGCAGCAAGGCCTGGTTGTAACCACGCTCCTGCAGCCGTTGGCGGGACAGCGGCATGGGGATCAGCGCGTCTGCAGCATCAATGGCCGGCTCCACCCACGGGGTGGCGCGCATCAGCTGGGCGAAGCTGGCGGCCCAGGCGGGATGCTGGCGGAACTTGAAGTCGGCCACCAGGTTGGACCAGGGGTAGGCGTACGCCACGGCAGCCAGGCAGCCATCCAGGGGCGGGGGTCGCAAGACACAGGCGCCGCACTGGCGCACCCCATGGGGGATGGTGCAGGCGCAGGTGGCACAACGGTTGACGGGTTGGGCAAATGCGCCCACGCAGGCCTCGCACACCGGATGTGCGGGCCAGGCATGGCAAACCGCGCACTGGCTGGGCAGGCGCCGGGAAATCCCTTGTAGTAATTGGCGAAACACCGAGTCAATATACTCGTCTGCAACCTTCTATCCCTGCGGAACCGACACCGCAGCACCCCACGCATGCGCTCCGAGTTGCCACCCACCATCGCCCCTAACGCCGCTGCCCGTTGGGACTCCCTCCTGCCTGTTGCTTCACCGTGGCTGCATGAAGAGGTGGCGCGGCGCATGGAGGAGCGCCTGGAGTGGATGACCATGCAGCCTCAGAGCTGGCTACATTGGGAGCCCCTGCGTGGTGGCCTGCAGGCACATGCATTGCTGAGCGCCCGATACCCCCAGGCGACGTGCCATGTGGTGCACGCCCATGCAGCCCACGCGCAGGCCGCGGCTGTGGCGCTGACGCCTTCGAGGTGGAGTCTGGCGCGCTGGACCGGGCCGCGTGTGCAATGGGGCGCACCCGAACAACCGGTCCAGATGCTGTGGGCCAATATGGCCCTGCACATGGCGGCCGATCCGCAGGCCCTGCTGGCCCAATGGCACCGCTTGCTGGAGTCCAAGGGGTTTTTGATGTTTTCCTGCCTGGGGCCGGACACGGTGCGCGAACTGCGCGCCCTGTATGCCGCGCAAGGCTGGCCGCCGGCCTCCCATGCCTTTACCGACATGCACGACTGGGGCGACATGCTGGTGCAGTCCGGTTTTTCCGAGCCGGTGATGGACCAGGAGCGCATCACGCTGACGTTTGCCACGCCGCAGCGGCTGCTGCAGGAGTTGCGGGAGTTGGGGCGCAACCTGCACCCCCAGCGGTTTGGCGGGCTGCGAGGTCGTGCCTGGCATGGGCAACTGCTGCAGGCCCTGGCAAAGCTGGCCCGACCCGGTGGCGACGGTCAACTGCAACTGACCTTTGAGGTGGTCTATGGCCACGCCTTCAAGGCCCCTCCACGGATGACGGTTGCAGCGGAAACTAGGGTTTCTCTGGATGAAATGCGCACGAATTTGCGTTATGTCAAAAAAAATGTCAAACCCGATTGATTTCGGGGCTTGACACCAAAGTCAGAATCTGATTTTCATTTTCTTTGCTGGGCTACAATAACTCGCTCACCGAGTTCTGGCCTTCCCTTATCTGTTTGCTGCCGCAGGCACAAACGGGGCATGGTTTTGGCACTGTTTAATCTGATTCGACGAAAAAATGACCAAGATGAAGAGCATTTTCAAAACCCTGGCCACGCTGCTGCTTGCAGCCAGCACCTGGGCAGGCACGGCGGCATTCACTTTGGCGCATGCGGTCAACGATTTGCCCGGTGGTCCCGCGGTGAACCAGTTGAACCTGCATCCGCCGGTAACCCGGATTGCGGAAGAACAGCACTGGCTGCACTGGTTCATGCTGATCGTGTGTTCCATCATCTTTGTCGCCGTGTTCGCGGTGATGTTCTATTCCATCTGGAAGCACCGCAAGTCGCGTGGCCACAAGGCCGCCACCTTCCACGAATCCGTGGTGGTGGAAGTGGTGTGGACCATCATCCCCTTCATCATCGTGATCCTGATGGCGTTGCCGGCCACCAAGGTGGTGGTGGCCATGAAGGACACCACCAACGCTGACCTCACCATCAAGGTGACCGGCATGCAGTGGAAGTGGGGCTATGACTACATCAAGGGTGAAGGCGAAGGCATCGGCTTTGTGTCTACGCTGGATAACGCGCACCGCGTCATGTCGGATGCGGGCGGCCCCAAGAAGGGTGAGAGCGTGGATGACTACCTGTTGAAGGTGGACAACCCCCTGGTGGTGCCGGTTGGCAAGAAGATCCGCATCATCACCACCGCCACCGACGTGATTCACGCCTTTGCGGTGCCGTCCTTTGGCATCAAGCAGGATGCCATTCCCGGCTTTGTGCGCGACACCTGGTTCCGCGCCGAATCGGTGGGCGATTTCCACGGCCAGTGCATGGAACTGTGCGGCAAAGAGCACGCCTACATGCCCATCCACGTGAAGGTAGTGTCCGCCGCCGACTACTCGACATGGGTTGCCGGTGAGCAGAAGAAGCTGGCCGCCAAGGCGGATGACCCCGCCAAGGTGTGGGCGCTGGCAGATATCGTCAAGCGCGGTGAGAAGGTCTATGCCGCCAATTGCGCTGCCTGCCACCAGGCCAACGGCAAGGGCGCCGGCCCGATCAAGGCGCTGGATGCATCGCCCGTGGTGCTGGATGCAGACAAGACCAAGCAAATCGCGCTGGTTCTCAATGGCCGAACCGTTGCGCTGCCCGGTGGGCAAAGCAATGTGATGCCGCCCTGGAAGCAGCTCAGTGATACCGATCTCGCTGCCGTGATCAGCTACACCAAGAACAACTGGTCCAATAAGACCGGTCAGGTCGTGCAGCCCGCCGATGTGCTGGCCCTGCGCAAGTAAGCGCGGCGGCTGTTGCACCCGAACGAATTGAGTGAATTGAGAAGGAAATCAGGATGAGTGCCGTTCTAGACCACCACGACCATGCCCATGACGATCACCATGACCACCACGCCCCCACGGGCTGGCAGCGTTGGGTCTACGCCACCAACCACAAGGACATTGGCACGCTGTACCTGCTGTTCGCCTTCACCATGCTGATGGTGGGCGGCGTGCTGGCGCTGATCATCCGCGCCGAGCTGTTCCAACCCGGTCTGCAATTGGTCAATCCCGAGCTGTTCAACCAGCTCACCACCATGCACGGCCTGATCATGGTGTTCGGCGCCATCATGCCGGCCTTTGTGGGTTTTGCGAACTGGATGATTCCGCTGCAGATTGGCGCGGCTGACATGGCCTTTGCCCGCATGAACAACTTCAGCTTCTGGCTGATGATCCCGGCCGGCCTGATGCTGGTGGGCTCTTTCTTCATGCCCGGTGGTGCACCCGCCGCCGGCTGGACGCTGTACGCACCGCTGACCCTGCAAATGGGACCAAGTATGGACGCCGGCATTTTTGCCATGCACATCCTGGGTGCCAGCTCCATCATGGGTTCGATCAACATCATCGTCACCATCCTGAACATGCGCGCTCCCGGCATGACACTGATGAAGATGCCGATGTTCTGCTGGACCTGGCTGATCACCGCCTACCTGCTGATCGCCGTGATGCCCGTGCTGGCCGGTGCCATCACCATGACGCTGACGGATCGCCACTTTGGCACCAGCTTCTTCAACCCCGCCGGTGGCGGTGACCCGGTGATGTACCAACACATCTTCTGGTTCTTCGGCCACCCCGAGGTCTACATCATGATCTTGCCGGCCTTCGGCATCATCAGCCAGGTGGTGCC
>JAVBYK010000477.1 GCA_030824095.1 bacterium | reverse complement strand
CGGGTGGGGCGGATGATCGTGGGGCTGGGCCGCGAGGAGGCGGAGAGCATTCTGACCGAGCGCCATGCCATTGAAGTGGCCTGCGAGTTCTGTGGCCTGCAGTACCACTTTGACCCGGTGGATGCGGCGCAGCTGTTTCTGGCGCCGGTGCAGCAGGTGCCGGGCGGCTCAGGGCCGCACTGATCCGGTCTTCAGCAGGCTGCTGAACAATCGGTGTTCGCAGGCGGCGTCAGAGCACTTTTCACACTGCCATTGCCAGGGCGTTTGACTGGTGGGCGGGTTGAACCCGGCCTGCTGGTGGTGCGCAATGGCCTGCACGGCGCTGTGGATGCGCTGCGCTGCGCTGTCCCCATAGACCACTGCGTAGGGCCGCCCGCAGGCATCGAGCGCCTGGCGCAAGCGGGTATCGATGTGCTGGGCTTGAGGGTCGGCACGCGTTCGGGGTAGTCCGCACAGCAGGACCAATTCAAACGGGGGATGCGGGTCCAGAGCCGGGGCTGCAGACAGTCCGCAGGTGCGGGGCAAGCCCGCTGCC
Source organism: bacterium (assembly GCA_030824095.1). GTDB lineage: Bacteria > Pseudomonadota > Gammaproteobacteria > Burkholderiales > Burkholderiaceae_C > Allorhodoferax. Next base: position 3,616 of record JAVBYK010000477.1, on the reverse strand, counting down.
AACAGCGCAGTTGGCAATGCATTCAACAGCTCCATGACCCCGGTGCCGGGCGCGCCAACAATGGCGATCGGCATGGGCAGGGCAGGGGTGCCGTTACTTGGCAATCTGCACGAAGATTTCGTTGGCCTTGACCATGCCCAGCTCGGAGCGCGCCTTTTCTTCCACGATCTCCAGGCCTTCGCGCAGGTCGTTGATTTCGGCCGCCAGGCGTGCGTTGGTGCGGGCGGCCTGGGCGTTGCGCTGCTGTTGCTCGTCGAGCTGGCGCAACAGGAGCGCGACGTTGGGCACACTGCCCCGCCCAAACCACAACTGCCCATGCACGATGACGAGCAGGGCAATCAGGGCGGCAGAAGCGAGGCGAGCGCCCATCAGCAGGGATGTTTCGACGCCGGGCCGCCCCAAGGCGAAACGCGGCCCCCGTGGGGGGCAGCGAACGACACGCAGTGCGTGAGCGTGGGGGCCACGTTACTTGAGGTTGTAGAAGGCAGCACGGCCGGGGTAGCTGGCCACATCACCGAGGTCCTCTTCGATGCGCAGCAACTGGTTGTACTTGGCCATGCGGTCGGAGCGGCTCAGTGAACCGGTCTTGATCTGGCCAGCATTGGTGCCCACGGCGATGTCGGCAATGGTGGAGTCTTCGGTCTCGCCCGAGCGGTGGCTGATGACAGCCGTGTAGCCAGCGCGCTTGGCCATCTCGATGGCTTCAAAGGTTTCGGTCAGCGTGCCAATCTGGTTGATCTTGATCAGGATGGAATTGGCAATGCCCTTGTCAATGCCTTCCTTCAGGATCTTGGTGTTGGTGACAAACAGGTCATCACCGACGATCTGCACCTTCTTGCCCAGGCGGTCGGTCAGCAGCTTCCAGCCATCCCAATCGCCTTCACTCATGCCGTCTTCGATGCTGATGATGGGGTATTTGTCGACCCAAGTGGACAGGATGTTGGTCCACTCTTCGGCATTCAGCGTCAGGCCTTCGCCTTCCAGGTGGTACTTGCCGTCCTTGTAGAACTCGGAGGCAGCGCAGTCCAGGCCCAGAGCGATTTGCTCGCCGGCCACAAAGCCTGCCTTGTCGATGGCTTCCAGAATCATCTGGATGGCCGCTTCGTGGTTGGCCACGTTGGGGGCAAAGCCGCCTTCGTCACCCACCGCCGTGCTGATGCCCTTGTCGTGCAGGATTTTCTTCAGCGCGTGGAACACCTCGGCGCCATAGCGCAGGGCTTCGCGGAAGCTGGGCGCGCCCACCGGGATGATCATGAACTCCTGAATGTCCAGGTTGTTGTTGGCGTGCTCGCCGCCGTTGATGACGTTCATCATGGGTACGGGCATCTGCATGCGGCCCATGCCGCCAAAGTAGCGGTACAGCGGCAGACCGGACTCCTCGGCGGCGGCGCGGGCCACAGCCATCGAAACAGCCAACATGGCGTTGGCGCCCAGGCGGCTCTTGTTGTCGGTGCCGTCGAGGTCGATCAGGGTCTTGTCCAGGAAAGCCTGCTCGGAGGCATCCAGGCCGAGCACAGCCTCGGAGATTTCGGTATTGATGTGTTCCACGGCCTTGAGCACGCCCTTGCCCAGGTAGCGTTTCTTGTCGCCGTCGCGCAGCTCAATGGCTTCGCGCGAACCGGTGGATGCGCCGGACGGCACCGCGGCGCGGCCCATGGTGCCGGACTCCAGCAACACGTCGCATTCGACGGTGGGATTGCCGCGCGAATCCAGAATCTCGCGGCCTACGATATCAACAATTGCACTCATTTCATCTCTTTCTTAAAAATAACAAAACGGGTCGGGAGGACGTCAGTTAAAACGGTCTTCCAGGAAGGGGCGCTTCTTGGTGACGGCGTCGAGTTCCACCAGGGTTTCGAGTAGCGCCCGCATATGCTTGAGCGGCACGGCGTTGGGGCCGTCGCAAAGAGCGTTGGCAGGATCGGGATGGGTTTCCATGAAGAGACCTGCAACACCCACCGCAACGGCCGCACGGGCCAGCACCGGCACCATTTCACGCACGCCTCCGCTGCTGGTGCCTTGTCCACCGGGCAATTGCACAGAATGGGTTGCATCAAACACAACCGGTGCATCCGTGTCGCGCATGATGGCCAGTGAGCGCATGTCGCTGACCAGGTTGTTGTAGCCGAAGCTGGCACCGCGTTCGCAGGCCATGAAGTTGTCTTCGCTCAAACCCGCAGCTTTCGCAGCGGCGCGGGCTTTGACGATGACGTTCTTCATGTCGCCGGGAGCCATGAATTGGCCCTTCTTGATGTTCACGGGCTTGCCGGACAGGGCCACGGCATGGATGAAATCGGTTTGCCGACAGAGAAGGGCCGGAGTCTGTAGCACGTCCACCACCTGGGCGACCTGAGCAATCTGGTCTTCGCGGTGGATATCCGTGAGAACGGGGACTCCAATTTCGCGTCTAACCTTCGCGAGTATTTCAAGTCCCTTTTCCATCCCAAGGCCGCGGTATGCCGTTTCACTGGTCCGGTTGGCCTTGTCAAAACTACTCTTGAAAATGAAGGGAATGCCAAGGCTCGCAGTGATGTCCTTCAGGGTTCCGGCAGTGTCCATTTGCAGTTGTTCGGACTCGACTACGCAGGGACCTGCAATCAGAAAGATGCGGTGTTCCAGCCCAACATCGAAACCACACAATTTCATATCAGGCAACCGCCTTCAGGTTCTTGCCTGCGGTCTGGTGGTCCAGTGCAGCCTTGATGAAGGCGTTGAACAGCGGGTGGCCATTCCACGGTGTCGACTTGAACTCGGGGTGGAACTGCACGCCGATGTACCAGGGGTGGATGGTCTGTGGCAGTTCCACCATTTCGGTCAATTGTTCGCGCTGGGTCAGTGCGGAGATCACCAGGCCGGCTGAGCGCAACTGGTCCAGGAAGTTGACATTGGCCTCGTAGCGGTGGCGGTGGCGTTCGGTGACCACGTCGCCGTAGATCTGGTGCGCCAGCGTGCCCTCGGCCACGTCGGAGCTTTGGGCGCCCAGGCGCATGGTGCCGCCCAGGTCGGAGTTCTTGTTGCGGGTCTTGATGGTGCCGTCGGCATCTTTCCACTCGGTGATGAGGGCGATGACGGGGTTGGCACAATCGGGTTCGAACTCGGTGCTGTTGGCGTCCTTCAGGCCGGCCACATGGCGGGCGAATTCGATGGTGGCTACCTGCATGCCCAAGCAAATGCCCAGATACGGCACCTTGTTCTCGCGGGCAAAGCGTGCCGCGCAGATCTTGCCTTCGATGCCGCGTTTGCCAAAGCCGCCGGGTACCAGCACCGCGTCGAATTGGGCCAGGCGCGAAACGCTGTCGGGCGTGATGGTTTCGGAGTCGATGTACTCGATCTTCACCTTGGCATGGTTCTTCATGCCGGCATGGCGCAGGGCTTCGTTGAGCGACTTGTAGCTGTCGGACAGGTCCACGTACTTGCCGACCATGGCGATGCTCACTTCGCCTTGCGGGTGCTCCGTTTCGTACACCAAATCGTCCCAGCGCTTGAGGTTGGCCGGCGGTGTGCTCAGGCGCAGCTTGTCGCAGATCAGGCCGTCCAGGCCCTGCTCGTGCAGCATGCGGGGCACCTTGTAGATGGTGTCCACGTCCCACATGCTGATGACGCCCCATTCGGGCAC
>JAVBYK010000214.1 GCA_030824095.1 bacterium | reverse complement strand
CTGTTCGCCCGCCTGAGCCCGGCCGAGCAGGACCGCATCTTTGACGGACACACCGGGCGACGCGTGGTGCTGGCCACCAACGTGGCCGAAACTTCACTCACTGTTCCGGGCATCCGCTACGTGATCGACGCCGGCACGGCGCGCGTCAAGCGCTACAGCTTTCGCAGCAAGGTGGAGCAATTGCTGGTGGAGCCTATCAGCCAGGCCGCTGCCAACCAGCGCTCCGGGCGTTGCGGGCGCGTGGCCAATGGCATTTGTCTGCGCTTGTACGACGAAAAGGACTTCAACGGGCGCGACCGCTTTACCGATCCGGAAATTCTGCGCAGCTCGCTGGCCGGCGTGATTCTGCGCATGAAGTCGCTGCATTTGGGCATCGTCGAGGACTTTCCGTTCCTGGAGCGCCCCACGGGCCGCGCGATTGCCGATGGCTACCAGTTGCTCAATGAACTGGGTGCGGTGGATGACGCGAATGAGCTGACGCCCCTGGGTGTGGAGTTGTCGAAGTTGCCCCTGGACCCGCGTGTGGGCCGGATGTTGCTCGAAGCCCGTTCGCGTGAAGCCTTGGACGAGGCGCTGGTGATTGCGTCGGCCCTGTCAGTGCAGGATGTACGCGACCGGCCCATGGAGGCGCAGCAGCAGGCCGACACAGCGCACAAGAAGTTTGATGACGAGAAGAGCGAGTTCACGGGCTATCTGAAGCTTTGGAAGTGGATTCATGACGCGCGGGGTGGGGAGGGTGCGCACAAGCTCAGCAACCGCCAATACGAGCAATTGCTGCGCCAGAACTTCGTCAACATCCGCCGCGTGCGCGAGTGGAAGGACATCCACAGCCAGCTCCACACCGTGGTGGCCGAGCACAAGTGGCGGCTCAACACGCTGCCGGCCAGTTACGAGCAGTTGCACCTGTCCATGCTGTCCGGCCTGCTGGGCAATATCGGCTGCAAGGTCGAGAGCGAAGGTGACAGCAAGCCGGGCTCGGGTGGCGAGTACCTCGGGGCACGCGGCATCAAGTTCTATGCCCACCCGGGCGCGCACCTGACCAAGAAACCGGGCCGCTGGATTGTGGCGTCCGAACTGGTGGAGACCACACGCCTGTTTGGCCGGGGCATTGCAAACATTGAGCCGCAGTGGCTGGAGCAGGTGGGTGGCCATTTGCTCAAGAAACAATTGCTGGACCCGCATTGGGAAAAGAAGGCCGCCGAGGTGATTGCGCTGGAGCGCGCCACGCTGTACGGCATCGTCATCTACAACGGCCGGCGCAGCAACTACAGCCGTGTCGACATGGCCGGTGCGCGCGAGATCTTCATCCGCCAGGCCCTGGTCGCCGGGGAGTGGGAGACACCGTTGCCATTTCTGGCTGCCAACCAGAAGCTGGTGCGCCAGGTGGAGGAGCTGGAGCACAAGGCACGCCGCCAGGACGTGCTGGTGGATGAGGAACTGATCTACGCCTTTTACGACCAGCAGTTGCCATCCGATGTGTGCAGCGGCTATTCGCTGGAGCGCTGGTACCGGGAAGAGGCCAAAAAGCAACCCAACCTGCTCAAACTGAGCCGCGAGGAGCTGATGCGCCACGAGGCGGCTGGCATCACCACTGCAGCCTTTCCCAAGACCATCCGCCTGGGTGGTGTCGACTGCGCGGCTACCTATTTGCATGAGCCGGGCGACGCACGTGACGGCTTGACCGTGACCGTACCGCTGTTTGTACTGAACCAGGTCAATGACGAGCGCTGCGAGTGGCTGGTGCCCGGCATGCTCAAGGACAAGGTGCAGGCCCTGCTCAAGACCTTGCACCAGCGCCCGCGTTCGCGCCTGGTGCCGCTACCGGACACCGCCAGCAAGTTTGCCGAGGCGCTAAACGCGCCCGAGCGCTTTGGTCAGGGTGGCCTGATCGACGCCGTACTCAAACTGGTACGCGAGGCCACTTCACTGGACATCGTGCGAGCCGACATCAAGGCCGACATGCTGACACCGCATTTCTTCATGAACTTCCGCATCGTGGACGAACATGGCCGCCAGCTGGGCCACGGCCGTAACCTGGGAGCCCTGAAGGCCGAGTTGGGTGCGCAGGCGCGGGGAGCGTTTCAGGCGCTGGCGGGGCTCAAGCTGGCGCAGACCGGTGCTGCGCAGACGGTTCCAGGAAATGATTTGAAGCCAAATCAGCCTCCAGCCCTCGTGGAATCTTATCAGGCAGCTACTAAAACAATAGCAAAACCAGCTGCCAGCAAGCAACCACAGTCCACCGTCACCGAGCAGCGCCACACCGCCTGGACCTTCGGCGAACTGCCCGAGCTGCTGGAAATCCGCAAGGGCGGCCAGACGCTGATCGGCTTTCCGGCGCTGATCGACCAGGGTGATGCCGTCACCATCGAGGTGTTTGACGAGCCTGAAGTGTCTGCCGCCAAGCACCGTGCCGGCCTGCGCCGCCTGTTTGCGCTGCAGATCAAGGACGCGCTGAAGTACCTGGAAAAGAACATCCCCGACCTGCAGAAGATGGCAGTGGCCTATATGCAGGTGGGTAAGGCGGAGAATGGCGCCGGTGGCGGCACGCTGGAGGAATTGCGCGAGCAGATCATCGCCGTGGCGCTGGACCGCGCCTTCCTGCTGGACCCGCTGCCCACCGACGAATTCGCCTTCAAACGCCGGGTGGAGGAGGGCCGGGGCCGCCTGACACTGATCGCCAACGAGGTGGCGCGCCTGGCCGGCACCATCCTGCTGGAGCACGCCGCTGCGGCCCGCAAGATCAAGGACACCAAGAACGCCCCCGACGCCGTGGCCGACTGCGCCCAGCAACTCAACGGCCTGGTGCCCAAGCGATTCCTGCAGGCCGCGCCGTGGCCGCGTTTGCAGCACTTGGCGCGCTACCTGAAGGCCATCACGCTGCGTCTGGACAAGTACCGCGCCGACCCGGCCCGTGATGCGGCACGTCTAACTGAATTGCGTCCCTTGGAGCAGCGCTACTGGCGCCTGGTGGCCGAGCGCAAGGGCGCGGTCGATGAGCGCATGCAGGAGTTCCGCTGGCTGCTGGAGGAGCTGCGCGTCAGCTTCTTCGCCCAGGAGCTGCGCACGCCGCAGCCCGTCAGCGTCAAGCGCCTCGACAAGGCCTGGGCGCAGATGGGGACGTGAGGGGCCGGCGGCTTATTGGGCCGTCCAGCCACCGTCCATGTTCCAGGCCACGCCGCGCACGTTGTTGCCGGCGGGCGAGCAGAAGAACACGGCCAACGCGCCCAGTTCTTCGGGCGTGGTGAACTGCATGGAAGGCTCCTTCTCGCCCAGCAGCAGCTTGGTGGCTTCCTCGTTGCTGATCTTCAGCGCCGCAGCCTTGGCGTCCACCTGCTTTTGCACCAGGGGTGTCAGCACCCAGCCGGGGCAGATGGCGTTGCAGGTCACGCCGGTGGTGGCGTTTTCCAGGGCAACCACCTTGGTGAAACCGACCACGCCGTGCTTGGCGGTCACATAGGCCGATTTTTCAGCGGATGCCACCAGGCCGTGGACGGACGCCACGTTGATGATGCGACCCCAGTTGCGCTCGCGCATGGCGGGCAGGGCCAGGCGGGTGGCGTGGAAGGCGCTGCTCATGTTGATGGCGATGATGGCGTCCCACTTCTCCACCGGAAAGTTCTCTACACGGGCCACGTGCTGGATGCCGGCGTTGTTGACCAGAATGTCCAGCGTGCCGAAGGTCTTGACCGCGTGGTTGATCATGTCCTCGATCTCGGCGGGCTTGCTCATGTCGGCACCGTGGTAGCTCACCTGCACGCCCAGCGCGGCCACTTCGGCCTTGGGGCCTTCCACATCACCAAAACCGTTGAGCACGATATTGGCGCCCTGGGCGGCCAATGCCTTTGCAATCCCCAGACCAATGCCGCTGGTGGAACCGGTAACGAGGGCTGTTTTGCCTTTGAGCATGTTGTTCTCCTGATCAGTAGATAAATGGGACGGCGATTCAATTACGATTCAATCATTATCAAACGTTGATTTCACCATGTCTGAACCTAAGCTGAACTACCTACCATGCCCTGACAGTGGCGCGGGCCACCGCATGGCCTATTGGGAGTGGGGTGATGCCAAGGCGCAGCACGTGGTGCTGTGCGTGCACGGCCTGTCGCGCCAGGGGCGCGACTTTGACACGCTGGCCCAGGCCCTGGTGGCGAAATCCGGTGG
>JAVBYK010000192.1 GCA_030824095.1 bacterium | reverse complement strand
CATGAATTGCTGCTGCCCGGTGCTGAGGAAGATGCGGAAGGGTTGGAAGTACAACTGCGAAGTGAAGCGCCCAAGACCTATGTCCAGCGCGTGACCGGTTTGAAGCTGGAAGCTGCGCTACAGCGTCTGCAACAACGCCAATTGCCCCCTGCTCCGGTGCTATGCGCCGACACCACGGTGGCCTTGGGTCGCACCATCTTTGGCAAACCCGAGGATGCAGAGGACGCCAAGCGCATGCTGCGCGCGCTCTCCAACCGGCCGCACCGCGTCATGACGGCAATCGCGCTGGGTTGGCAAAACGAGATAGTGCATGCCTGCAGCGAGTCCTGGGTCACGTTTGCCGACATGAGTGACCAGGAGATTGATGCCTATGTGGCGTCTGGCGAGCCCATGGGCAAGGCTGGCGCCTATGCGGTGCAGGGCAGGGCAGCGGCGCATATTGCGCACATCAGTGGCTCCTATACTGGCATCATGGGTCTCCCTCTCTTTGAAACAGCCCAGGCCATGCGTCGCCTGGGCTGGAGCCTGTAAACGGATCAACCAGGATTTCGTGCCATGCAACAAGACATTCTGATCAACTGGTCGCCGCAGGAAGCCCGGGTGGCCGTCATGGAGAACGGTGCCATCCAGGAGCTGCATGTGGAGCGCGCCCTGGAGCGTGGACTGGTCGGCAATGTCTACCTGGGCAAGGTGGCCCGGGTGCTGCCGGGCATGCAGTCGGCCTTCATCGACATCGGGCTCGAACGCGCGGCGTTTCTGCATGTGGCCGATGTGTGGCATCCACCGGCCGAAGGCGAGTCGCTGAGCGCCTCGCGGGCCGCGCAGCCGCTGATCCCCATTGAGAAGCAGGTGTTCGAGGGCCAGGCGCTGATGGTGCAGGTCATCAAGGAGCCGATTGGCACCAAGGGCGCACGCCTGTCGACGCAAATCAGCATTGCCGGGCGCCTGCTGGTGTTTCTGCCGCAGGACGACCACATCGGTATTTCGCAGAAGATTCCCGGCAACCAGCGCGACGAATTGCGGGCCCGCATGCAGCAACTGTCCGGCAAGGAAGGCGGCGGTTTCATCCTGCGCACCAACGGCGAAGACGCGTCGGACGCCGAACTGGCCGACGACATCGCCTACCTGCGCAAGGCCTGGGCGCGGATCAAGGACGCCTCGGTGCGCCTGCCTCCGCAGTCGCTGCTGCACCAGGATTTGAGCCTGTTGCAGCGCGTGCTGCGCGACATGGTCAGCGAATCCACGCAGACCATTCGCGTGGATTCGCGCGAGCAGTTCGAGGCGCTCAAGGCCTTTGGTGCCGAGTTCATGCCGATGGCGGCGGGCAAGCTGCAGCATTACAAGGGTGAGCGGCCCATTTTTGATTTGTTCTCGATCGATGAGGAAATCGCCAAGGCGCTCGGTCGCCGGGTGGAACTCAAATCCGGCGGTTACCTGATCGTGGACCAGACCGAGGCGCTGACCACGGTCGATGTGAACACCGGCGGCTTTGTCGGCGCACGCAATTTTGATGACACCATCTTCAAGACCAATCTGGAGGCGGCGCAGGCCATTGCCAGGCAACTGCGCCTGCGCAACCTGGGTGGCATCATCATCGTGGACTTCATCGACATGGTGCGAGAGGACCACCGCGAGGCGGTGCTGGCGGAATTCCGCAAGCAACTGGCACGTGACCGCGTCAAGACCATGGCCGGCGGCTTCTCGCAGCTTGGCTTGGTGGAGATGACACGCAAGCGCACCCGTGAGTCGCTGGCCCACATGCTGTGCGAACCTTGCCCCATGTGTGAAGGCAAGGGCATCGTCAAGACGCCGCGCAGCGTGGCCTACGACATCTTTCGGGAAATCCTGCGCGAAGCACGCCAGTTCAATCCGCGCGAGTTTCGCGTGGTGGCATCGCCCAAGGTCATTGAGCTGTTCCTCGATGAGGAGAGTCAGCACCTGGCGGGCCTGAGCGAGTTCATTGGCAAACCGGTGTCGCTGCAGAGCGAAGCGGCCATGGGGCAACAGCAGTACGACATCGTGCTGCTGTAGCCTGGGGTTTGCCGGTCCATGCGCGTGAATTCGTCCCCTGTGCAGGCCAGCGTGGGCAGCCGCCAGACTATCCCGATACTGACGTACCACCAGATTGCACAGGAGCCACCCAAGGGCTCGGGCTATCGCAGCCTGAGCGTGGCACCCCAGGATTTCGAGGCGCAGATGGTCTTCCTGCGCACGCTGGGCTACCGCGGACTGTCCATGACCGACCTTTTGCCCTATCTGCGCGGTGAGCGCAGTGGCAAGGTCTTTGGCATCACCTTCGACGATGGCTATCTGAACAACCTGACCCAGGCCGCGCCGGTGTTGCAGCGCCTGGGCTTTTCAAGCACCTGCTATGTGATCAGCGCCATGCTGGGGCAAACCAACAGCTGGGACCGGGAGAAGGGCGTGCCACCATCGGAGCTGATGTCCGCGCCACATCTGCGCCAGTGGATTGCGGCCGGTCAGGAGATCGGAGCCCACACGCGCCACCATGTTCGCCTGCCGCAACTGGACGCCACTGCATGTCTGGACGAAATCCAGGGTTGCAAGACGGAACTGGAGCAGACCACGGGTGCACCGGTGGCGCACTTTTGCTACCCCTACGGCGAATATGACCCGATGCATGTGCTGCAGGTCGCCCAGACCGGCTATCTGAGCGCCACCACCACGCGACGCGGCCGCTGCCACACGGGTGACGGCCTGCTGGAATTGCCCCGCGTGCCGGTGTTGCGCCGCACCCACCGGCTGTTGCTGTGGTGGAAGCTGGTGTCGCGCTACGAAGATCGGCGCCGCGCATGAGCGAATCCACCTCGGATACGCGGCTGCGCATCGCGGTGCTGAACCGCATCTTCACCTCGACTGGCGGGGGGGCGGAGCGCTATTCGATTGCGCTGGTCGAGCAATTGGCGCAGCGCCATGAGATCCATGTCTTTGCCCAGGCTATCAACCACCAGTGGCCCGGTGTGCACTACCACCGCATTGCGCAGCCGTTGACGCGCCCACGTTGGGTCAACCAGCTGTGGTTTGCGGCAGCCACCTGGTGGAAGACCCGCCAGGGCTTTGACGTGGTGCATTCACATGAGAACACCTGGCACGGTCAGGTGCAGACCGTGCATGTGGTGCCGGTGCGTTACAACCTGCTGCATGGTGTGGAAGGCTGGCGGCAAGCCCTGCGCTGGCTGAAGATCGTGACCAGCCCGCGTCTGCTGACCTATCTGGCGCTGGAACGCTGGCGCTATGCCACAGGCGATGGACGCTGCATTGCGCTGGCGTCCAGCAGTCTGCTGCCCATGATGGCGGAGAGTTTTCCCGGGGCAGTGTCGGCCTGCGAGGTGGTGACGCCCGGTGTATCAGCCGTGCCGGGCCCGGCCAGCCCGGACGTGCGTGCAGCCGCGCGCACCCAACTGGGTCTGCCGCTGGACGGGCGCTGCATCCTGTTTGTGGGCAATGACTTCCGCAAGAAGGGGTTGCCTGCATTGTTGCAGGCCCTGGCGCAATTGCCGGCAGACTGCTACCTGGCAGTGGTCGGCAACGCGGCACAGCAGGCGCTGGTGCAGGACGAGCTGCGAGCCAGCGGGCAGGTGGGGCGGGTCTTTTTTCTGGGGGCCTTGTCCAGCGTGGACGCGGCCTACCAGGCTGCAGACTGCCTGGCACATCCCACGCTGGAGGACACCTTTGCGATGGTGGTGCTCGAAGCCCTGGCCCATGGCCTGCCGGTGGTGGTCAGCAGTGCCCGGTATTGCGGCATTGCGGCGCTGCTGCACGACGGTGAAGATGCGCTGTTGCTGTCCAACCCCCAGGACCACCACGCCGTGGCCGGCGCGATACGGCGCGTGCTGGAGGATGGCGAGCTGCGCAAGCGCCTGGGTGGACAGAGTGTGGAGTTTGCCCGCCAGCACCGCTGGGAGGCGATTGCGCTGCAGCAGGAAGCGATCTACCACCGGGTGGCAAAGCGGCGTCAATAGCTATTGTATTGATAGCAATTAACGCATATTCCACGAGGGCTAGGCCCTTATTTGACTCTAAACCACTTGGCCACGCCGGCGCACGAGGACCGGGCCGGCGTCGTTAGTCCGCGTCCTGCGCGCTGAAAGACCCGAGACCCAATTGGTAAAGCCGGGCGTAGTGGCCGTTGTGCTGAATCAGTTCCT
>JAVBYK010000142.1 GCA_030824095.1 bacterium | reverse complement strand
CTGGGCTCCGTCTCACTAAAGGCCGTCACCAAGCTGGAGCGCGACGAGCTGACCGGCATGCTGACCCGCTCGGGTTTCGACGCGGTGCTGGAACGCCGGGCCCTGCAGACCGATGGCGGCACCGAACCCTTTTGCGTGCTGTATGTGGCGCTGGACAACTTTGGCCTGCTCAACGATGCCTTCGGCCACGAGACCGGCGACCAGTTGCTGCGGGAAGTCTCGCGACGCCTCGGCACGTGTGTGGACGCCACGGCCGAAGGCTGCCACGTGACGGCGGGCGAATTTTCGCTGTTGATTGACGGTGGGCTTGCCACCGGTAGCGCCTGCGCCAAGCGCATTTCCCAGGCGCTGACCGAGCCCTTCACGGTGGAGTCGATTCGTTCCCAACTGACCTGCTCCATCGGCATCGCCATGTATCCGGAGCACGGGTCGGTCCTGAAGCTGGTGGGCAACGCCGCGCTGGCCATGCGCAGCGTCAAGCAGAACGGCGGTGGCGACTTCTGCATCTATGACCACAAGATGGGCATGGAAGTGCGCGAACAGGCGGTGCTGTTCAATGACCTGCGCAATGCGCTCGCAAAGGGTGAATTCGAGCTGTACTTCCAGCCCAAGATTGACGCCGTCAGCCTGCAGGTCACCGCCGCGGAGGCCCTGCTGCGCTGGCACCACCCGGAGCGCGGGCTGATCAGCCCGACCGTCTTCATACCCCTGGCCGAACAATACGGACTGATCGGGGCCATTGGCCACTGGGTCATCGAAGAGGCCTGCCGCAAGGCCGCCCGCTGGCGCGAACACGGCCTGCGCATGCGCGTGGCGGTCAACATTTCTGGCTACCAGATGCGCGAAGACGATCTGGTGGACCGTATCGAGTCCGCGCTCAAGCGCAATGGCATACAGCCGGAACGCTTCACCTGCGAGATCACCGAGTCCGTGGCCATGGAAGACACCAAGGTCACGCAGCTGACCTTCGAGCGCATGCGCAGCGCGGGCTTTCACGTCTCCATTGACGACTTTGGCACTGGCTACTCCAGCCTGGCGGCACTGCGCAAGCTGCCGGCCGCCGAGCTGAAGATTGACCGCGCTTTTGTGCTGGATCTGGAAGAGAGCGAGGACGCGCGCTCCATCGCGCAATCCATCATCAACCTCGCCAACGCGCTCAACCTGCGCGTGGTGGCCGAAGGCGTGGAGACCCTGGGCCAGCGGGACCTGCTGGTCAGTATGGGCTGCAACGAACTGCAGGGCTTCCTGTTTGCCATGCCCATGCCCGCGTACGAGCTGGAAAAAATGGCCATTGGCGACCACCAGCCCGAGGAGATGGAGTTCCGCCGCTCCCTGTTCTCGGAGACGTATCTGGGCAAGCTGGACTGACCGCGCCTCAGCGCACTTCGCAATCGACCGTTTTGGGCTTGCTGCCGCTGGACCCGCTGGACGGCGCAGAACTGGAACTGAACGCCGGCGGCGGTGTGAACCGGATGCCGGGGTTGGCCGGAACGATAACCGGCGGCTGGACAAAGCTGGCGGTATAGCCAAACTGGCCTGCGGAAAAACTCTGTGTCCCGCCTCTGTTGCTCAGGTTGATGATTCCGTCGATGACATGAACATACAACCCGGGAGCCAGGCCGCCGGGTTGCTGAGCCGGCGGCTTGAGTTGGGCTAACTGCAGGGCGGCATCCCAATTTGCTCGCAGGGCCAGCAATGGTGCATCCGAGCGGCTTGCCGAGTCGGCCATCGCCAGTTGCACACCCGGAAATTGCGCCGCCAGCCGCTTCGAATCCCACAGCGCCAGACGGGTCTCGGGGTCCGCGTTGAACTCCGCGACAAAGGTCGTGCCGGCCGTGCGACTCACCGTGATGGATGCCATCGGGTTCAGCAGGCTGGGGGCGATGAGCTTGATGCCATCAGCCCGCGGGGCTCCGGTCAAACCGGTGCGCAGCTGCACGGCGCCCTTGGCGAGGCTGAACACGCTCTCCAGATTCTCGGCGCGGTTCTCGTTGAAGGTGAAGACTTCAATCTTCAGCTGTGTGCTGGGCCGCAACGTGATTTCACTGGCGTCCGCAAAGGTCAGTTGGGCATAGGTGTTTTTCTCGCTGACCAGCACATCGCCTTGCTCCACGAACGAATGCAGCGCAATCGCCTTGACCACGCCATCGGCGCGCTTGAGCAGCAAGGGGCCGTTGAGTTGCGTCACCGTGCCAATGGCGGTGCCCGCCATCGCCGGGGCCACGCCCAGCGCCAGCAACAGCACGCACAGCGCCTTAGTTGCAATACATTTTCTTGGCAGCGTCATGTGATTTTTCTCCAGTATCTTTGCTTGCAACTTTCTCGTCTTTCTTGTCATCCTTCTTGGTGTCAGGCACCGCGCTGGACCCACCAGATGCGCCTGATCCGGTCGAAGTCACCGTGTTCACGGTGTTGACGGTCGAATGGATCGCCTGGGACACCGGTTCAGAACCTGCCCCTTGGGTTGGCGGCAAAACCACCGCACACCCGGGAGCCGTGGGATTGCTCACGCACACGCTCATGGGCGGCAAAACCGCAGTGCATCCGGCCAGAGTCGGCGTGATGGTGCACTGGGCCAATGTGGGCAGTACCACCATGCACCCGGCCAGGGATGGCGTTGCAACACACATGCCCAGCGTGGGAAGCACCGCACTGCAGCCTGCAGTCGCTGGTGAAGCGATGCAGACACTGATCGACGGCAATACCGCAGTGCAACCGACCAGCGACGGTGAGGCAATGCATGTTGTCAAAGTAGGCAAAACCACGCTGCAGCCCGGTATTGCCGGGTTAGCAGCACAGGCGTTTACCGTAGGCAGCACCACGGAACAGCCAGCCCGGGACGGCGCCACCACACAGGCACTAATGCTGGGCAGCACTACGGCGCAACCAGCCTGCGCGGGATTGGCAACGCACGCCGCCAGCGAGGGCAGCACCACGGAACAACCTGCCAGCGTGGGCGACACCGCACAGGCTGCCAAACTCGGCAGCACCGCATTGCAGCCTGCAGTCGCTGGTGAAGCGATGCAGACACTGATCGACGGCAATACCGCTGCGCAACCGACCAGCGACGGTGAGGCAGTGCATGCGGCCAAACTCGGCAGCACCACGCTGCAGCCGGCCAGAGTGGGGGTTGCCGCGCAGGCGTATATCGTAGGCAACACCACGGAGCAGCCAGCCTGGGACGGCGCCACCACACAGGCACTCAGGCTGGGCAGCACTACGGCGCAACCGGCCTGCGCGGGATTGACAATGCAGGTTGCCAGCGTTGGCAATACCGCGCTGCAACCCGACAGCGACGGCGAAGCAATGCATTGATCCAACGTGGGAGGCGTTTCCGGTGGAGGCATCTCCTGGTCGGAACGGGTATTGGCGGTGCGGGTGATCGTCAGCACCCCCGTGCCGGGGTCTACCGATCCTGGCGCTACCGACACTCGCTCACCCACCAACCGGATCTCGCCACCACCACTGGTACTGGTTGAGCTACCGGCAAACAAACTGACATCGCCACTGGACTTGAAAACTATCCGACCGTTTTCACCCCGCACGGCGCTGGTGGCGTTGACCACGCCGCGCTGCTGAATCAGAGCACCATAGATGCCCACCTTGCCACCCTGAGCCACCACGCTGCCAATGTTGAGCGCCTGGTCATTGGCTGCACTGACGACCACATGCAGATTGGGGTCTGCGGAGTCCGCCAGCTTGACGCTGCGCCCGGCCGCCAGAATCACGTCGCCACCCGGGCTGGTGATGATGCCGTTGTTGCTGACATTAGGGGCTATTAGATAGACCTGGCCGCCACTGGGGGTGGTGATGGCGCCGTGGTTTTGCACCGCGCCGGCATCGGCGTCGCCGCCCAGGTTGAGCTTGCCGGCCAGAAAGTCTTCATTGCCCAGCTTCAGGCTGGAGGCCACCAGGCCATTCACATCCACCCGCGCGCCGGCACTAAACACAATGCCGTTCGGGTTGATCAGGAACACCTTGCCGTTGGACTGCAAGGCGCCCAGTATGTGCGATGGGTCCTGCCCCACCACCCGGTTGAGCACCGTGCTCTGCGCACTCTGCTGCACAAAGCGCGTCACCTCGCCCGCGTTGATGGAAAAGCCCTGCCACTGCAGAATCGCCCCGGGCGTGTTGGTGATGGTCAGCTGGTTGCCCACGGTCACCATGCTGGCCTG
>JAVBYK010000468.1 GCA_030824095.1 bacterium | reverse complement strand
GGCACGATCAGATCGGCCAGATCGTGTCCCACCGCCTGCTCCGCCGTGTAGCCAAAGACGGGTGTTGCCTGGGCGTTCCAGCCGATGATCCGGCCGCTCTCGTCCATGCTGACGACGGCATCCAGCGAGGCATCCATCAGCATCTGCGCGCGCGCTTGGCTCTCGCGCACCGATGCGTCCAGCGCACTGCGCTGCAACTCGGCTTTGGCATCCCGCGCGAGCTGGGCCAGCAGGTGCACGCGCTGCTGCTGGCGCCACAACAAAAACAGGCCACAGCAAAGTGCCGATACCGCGACCAGTGCCACCAGCATGATCCAGAACACCAGCGTGCGCAGCGGGGCAAAGACCTCGTTCTGGTCCATCTTGGCAACAATGTGCCAGCGCGTCCCCGCGACCGGGCGGTAGGCCGCAAAAACGGCCTGATCCCGGTAGTCCACGCCCTCGGTGGTACCCGGGGCGTTGGCGCGAATCGCGGCGGCGGCCGGCAGTTTGGGTGTATCCATGGAAGGCGCCAGCACCATGGCCGTGCCCCTGCGGTGACGCAGGTCGTTCAGAAACAGCGCCGTGTTGCCTTCCTGGCGCACCAGCAGGGTCTCTCCGCTGGGGCTGGCAGTGGGCCAGGTCTGGATCACCGGGTAGACAAAGCGGTCCACGTCCACCAGCAAGACCATCGCCGCGGCGGGCCGCCCGTCCGCCAGACGGGCCGGACCAATCGGCACCAGCCAGTGGATGCGGGGGCTGCCGTCCGTGTCCAGGTAGAGTGTGCTGCGCTGCATCTCACCGGGGCGCATGGCGGCGAGCTGCTGGTCGATGATGTTGCGTTCACGGACGTGGTTGCCGGAGTAGGCCAGCAGGCGGCCATCGTGCCGCAGCACCGACAGGCCGCCGCTGCCGTAGCTGTCCGCAAACCCGCCCAGATAGCGCTGCAACTGGTCCCGGCTGTTGGCATCCAGGCGCCCGCCGGCAAGCTGCTCCACCCACTTTTCCAGCGGCCCATTGGCCATCAGCATCTGCCCGTCACTGTCACGCTCGGCGAGCCACGTTTCGATCTGGTCGGCTTTCAGCTTGGCAATGGCCTGCAGGTTGGCGTAGGTGTCGCGCTCCACCTCCGGGGCATACAGCTTGACCACCATCAAGCCCGCCAGGGGAACCACCATGATCAGTGCCACAAACAGGGCCACCAGAATACGCATCCGCGAGCCACCGGCACCCGCACCGGGGATGCGGGAAACGGCATCACTCCGGGCGTCGGTGCGGGGGCTGACCATGTAGGAGATTGTGCGGAATAAGTGGGAGGTGCGCTCGAACCTCCGTCGGCACGCTGCCACGGAGTTGCCGGCCGATGGTAAGACCAAGCGAAGCCGGGGGCAATACCGATAAAACGCTGCGGCGCGCCCGCCAGCAGCTATTTATTTGATAGCGGTCAAGGTAGCAGCCACGAGGGCTGATACCCATTTTGACCATAGGGTCTCAGGCGCGTGCGGTCCAGGCCTGGGCCAGTGCAAACACCGAGTTGGGTGTGCCCGGGCGTGCCACCGGGGGACGCGGCTTCTGGAACACACCCTTTTGCGTTGGCTTGCGCTCTTCGACCTGGAAGCCTTTGGCCTTCTGCTCCTGCGCGAGGCTTTGCAGCGTCACGGTCTTCAGATAGGCAACCACCGTGGACTGCAGTGCATCCCACAGGTCCTGTGTCATTTCCTGGGCACTGGCGGACGTTTCGCGCGCTGCCTCTTTGGGGCGCGCATCGCTGCCGTCTTCAATGGCACCAATGATGTCGGCCACCGTGATGGCCTCGGCCGTGCGTGCCAGTGTGTAGCCGCCGCCGGGTCCGCGCGTGCTCTCGACCAGTCCGTGCTGGCGCAACTTGGCAAACATCTGCTCCAGGTAAGACATGGAGATGCGGTGGCGCAGGGCCAAGTCCTGCAGTGGAACGGGGGTGTTGCTCTGGCGCAGGGCCAGGTCAATCATGGCGGTAATGGCAAAACGGCCTCTGGTACTCAATCGCATGGGATTACTCCTTCCAGCGCAAAAAATGCTGGTGAAGCCTGAATGTAGGTGCCAAAATGCTTCGTGTAAATTCGAATTTGCAACAATTTCACTTCGATTTATACGAACTATAGGCACGCCATGAACTTCAAGCACCTGCATTACTTCTGGGTCACGGCCAAGGCTGGCGGCATCATGCGCGCTGGCGAACAGCTGCACACCACGCCGCAAACCCTGTCCGGCCAGATCAAGCTGCTGGAGGATTGGCTGGGCCGCAAGCTGTTTCGCAAGAGCGGGCGCAACCTGGAGCTGACCGAAGACGGCCACCTGGCGCTGGGCTATGCCGACCAGATATTCACCCTGGGCGCCGAACTGGAGAGCGCCGTGCGCAAGGCCCACGGTGGCCAGCGCGTGCTGGACTTCAAGGTCGGCGTGGCCGATTCGGTGGCCAAGTCCATTGCCTACCGGCTGCTGGAGCCGGCGCTGACCGTAGCCGAGCCGGTGCGCCTGGTGTGCAGCGAGGGCAAGTTCCCCGACCTGTTGGCACAACTGGCGCTGAACCGGCTCGACCTGGTGATTGCCGACGAGCCCATGTCCCGGCGCATCAGCGTCAAGGCCTTCAACCACCCGCTGGGGCGCACCGCCATGAGCTTCTTCTGCGCACCAGAGCTCAAGAAGCAACTGAAGGGTGTCTTTCCCCAGTGCCTGAACGACTTTCCGCTGCTGATCCCCGGCGCTCAGGCATCGGTGCGCCAGCAGTTCGAGGGTTGGCTGACCCGCCACCACATCCACCCGCGCATCATTGGCGAATTTGACGACGGCGCCCTGATGAGCGCCTTTGGCCGCGAAGGGCGTGGCGCGTTCATGGCGCCCACGGTGATGGAGCAGGACACGGTGACGCAGTTTGGGGTGGAGGTGATCGGGCGCACCGAGGAACTGGTGGACGAGTTCTATGCCGTGTCGGTGGAGCGGCGCATCACGCATCCGTGTGTGGTGGCCATCACGGATGCGGCGCGGGGGCAGTTGTTTGGGTAAACATCCCCCGACACGCGCGCGCTAACGGCCTGCGGCCTTGCTCAAACCAGCACCCGTGATACGTGCCAGATCACCGTTGGCGTGCCCCGCGCGCAAGATTTTGTTGACCTCGTTCAACAGGTCTTGCTGGTGCATGCTTTTGGCAAAAGCCAGGTAGTTGGGATCAATTTTCAGCGGCACAGGAAGCACCTCGAATTTGTCCCGCTGCGCATGCAGCTCGCGATCTTCCTGGAGCACTTGTTGAAAGCCAGCGGCGCCGCCGTTGAACAAACCACCGTCCATGCGGCCGGCCAACAGTTTGCGCAGACGATTGGCCGGACCGCTGTCCTCCTCCAGACGGAACAGACCCGCCTTCAGGGCATTGTCGAAGTCATCACCGTATGAGCCGCGTCGGCCAATGCCAATGGTCTTGCCATGCAAATCCGCTATGGCCTTGAAATCAAACGCCTTGCCGGCCAGCACCACGATCACCACGGTGTCCGTATACAAGGGCTCGGAATAGTCAAACACAAGCTCGCGCTCAGCGGTCTTGGATATCCCAACAATTCCCCCTTCGCCGTCGACCGCACTCTTGTATGCCCGGCTCCACGGCGCCAGCTTGATCGTGAAATGGTGTTTGGGAAGCCTCTCATCAACGTACTTCACGATATCGACCAAAACGCCCTTGCTCTCGCCATTCTGGACATAGGCCTTGGGTATGGAATAGTCGCTGCCGAACACGTCAATCTCGGCTGCCCAGGTACTCACCACGGCAACCAGCGACGCCATCAAAACACCGGCACGCAGCATGTGCAACATGATCATTTCTAGTTATAGCTTGCCCCACCGACAAGCGCCACAGCATACTGCGCGACTTTCATAGATGATTTGGTTATTTGAAACTGAAAATTCAGTAGTTCCAGTTTTAACGCTTGGCTTCCAGAATCCATTCCATCGCATTGTTGCGTTGCAATTGTCTGGAGTTCACGATGTCCGATTTCATTTCTTCCCGCCGGGTCTTCACCACCTTGGCCCTGACCGCCGCCCTGTCCGGCGCCGCATTCAGCGCTGCCGCCCAGCCCAAGCCCGTTGAGCTGCTGAATGTTTCCTACGATCCCACCCGCGAGTTGTATGTGGAGTTCAACGCCGCCTTCATCAAACACTGGAAGGCCAAGACCGG
>JAVBYK010000118.1 GCA_030824095.1 bacterium | reverse complement strand
GGCTGGGCCTTGGGCCAGCTGAACACACCGGTCACCGGGTTGAAGCTGGCGCCAGCGGGCAGGCCGCTGGCGCTGTAACTCACCTCGTCGCCTTCGGCGTCAACGGCCGTGGCGGTGAACTGCAACGCGGCGCCGGGCAGCACGTATTGCGTGGGCAGCGCGTTCAGCACCGGCGCGGCGTTGGTGATGCCACGCGCCTGCAGCAGCGTCGTCACCGCGCGGAAGGCGTCCAGCAGGCCGGCGCCGCAGTCGGTGCGGCCGGCGCAGTAGGTTCCGCTGGGGTGGGGGCGCGCCGAGTTGACCAGGTGGGTTTGCACCTCGGCCGGGGAGATGCCGGGCTGGACCTGGGCCAGCAGCGCGACCACGCCGGCCACATGCGGCGCGGAAAAACTGGTGCCGGAGTGGGCGCTGTAGCTGTCTTCGCCGGGTGCGCTGGTGCCGGTGTTGCTGGTGCCGTAGATGCTGTTGCCTGGCGCGCTGATGGTGGTGTTTGTGCCCACATTGGCGTAATCGGCGTTGGCGCCGGCGGTGGTGTGGGCGGTCACCGCAATCACGCCGGCGCAGTTGGCCGGCTGGGTGATGGTGGTGCGGGAGTATTCATTGCCGGTGGATGCCACGACGATGCTGCCTGCGTTGCGCGCCGCGGTGATGGCAGCCTGGTAGGTCAGGGAGCAGTCGCCGCTGCGTCCGAAGCTCATGTTGATGACCTTGGCCGCATTCGGGTTGGTGGGAACGCCTGGCACCGCCAGCCCGGCGGCCCATTGCAAAGCCGCTGCCGTGTCCGAGGTGTAGCCGCCGCACACGCCCAGCACCCGAACCGGCAGGATTTTGGCCCGGTAGGCGATGCCGGTAATGCCGATGCCGTTGTTGCCGACCGCGCCAATGACGCCGGCCACCTGGGTGCCATGCCAGGACGCGTTGGACAGCTCACACAGGCTGGTCTGGGTGTTCAGGTCGCCGGGGTCCAGCGCATCGGCGTCGCGGCCGTTGCCGTCGTTGGCGGTGGTGAAGTCATTGGCCCCGTCGGCACTGATGAAGTCGTAGCCCGGCAACAGGTTGGCCGCCAGGTCGGCGTGGGGCCGGTAGCCGGTGTCCAGCACCGCCACGGTCACTCCGGCACCGCTGACCGGCGCACCGCCGGCTGTGCGGCCCCAGGCGTTGGGCAGGTTGACGCCGGCAATTTCCAGCACGGGGGATTTCAGGCTGGCCTGCTGCGTGGCATAGAACGGATCATTCGGAACGAAGTGGGGGAACACCGGTTCGTCCACTTCGGCATATTCCACCCGGGGGTCGCGTGCCAGGCTTTGGGCCAGCGCGCGCAACTCGGCATGGCGCAGGGGCTGGGCGGTGCGCGCCACGTGGGTGCTGTTGGAGACCGATTTCAGGTAGCTTAGCGAGCTGTAGTTCAACGCGTGGATGCGCTCGCGCCCGGAGGCGGAGGCCAGTGCGCGGTTCTTGCCCGTGGCATCGTCGCGGAACTTGATGATGAGCCGGTCCAGGCGGGGGGTGTTGGCCGATGGCGCGGCTCCAGCCATTGGCGGGACCTGGGCCGGTGACACGGGAGAGGCCAGGGTGGTCGCAAGGGTGGACGCCAACAGCAGGAAAGGGCGGAATGCAGACATGGTGAGGGTCTCTCAATGGGTCTTGGCGGTTGCGTCCCGTTCAACCCGGGCCACATTCGGCAGGGCCGCCAGGCGCTGCACCACGGTTGCCGGGTCCTGGCCCGGCGCCACCTGCAACTGGTACACATGGGTGTCGGCAGACACGGCCGACAGGTAGTGCACCGGGGCCTGGATCTGGTCCTGCAGCGACTGCACAAAGGCGGCATCGGCAAAGGCGGCGCTCTGCTTGAACTGCACGATGACGCGCAGCGTGCGCACGCCGGTGGGGCTTTCCTGGGTGAGCAGGTTGGGCGGCGGCGGCGCTTCGCCGGGCACATCGCGTGCGCCTTGGGCACAGGCCACGAGGCCCAGGATGCAGGCGGTACTGGCCAGGATGCGGGGCAGCCGGGTTTTCATGGCGGCTCAGGGCGAGCGGTGCAGGCGTGAGCCCAGTAGCGCGTTGATCTGGTCCTGTGTGGCGGTGTCCAGCACCGGGTTGCGCGCCAGCAGGCCCTTGGTGGTGAGCAGTGCGCGCAGTTGTTCCACATCCTTGACGGAAGGGGCGACCTTGATCTGCGCCAGCGCGGCCTGCTGGTTGCCGCCCTGGATCAGGGTGGCGACCTTGGTGGCCCAAACGGGGGTACGGGACATGGCAGAAATCCTCAGTTGGCTAAGCGGTTTAGGACCATTGTGGCACATGGCCCTCGTGGAATATGCATCAATAGCTATCAAAACAATAGCAAAATCCGGCCGTTACCGCTCAGCCAGGCCCACCCAGGCAGCGTCCTTTTGCCACTGGGCCAGCCACACGGTGAGCTGTGCGGCCGGCATGGGTCGGGCAATGCCATAGCCCTGGGCCAGATGGCAGCCCAGGCGCAACAGCGCGGCGCCGTGCTCCAGGGTTTCCACGCCTTCGGCAATGACGGCGCGGTTGAAGGCGCCGGCCAGGCGGATCACGCCCTCCACAATGCCCAGGTCCTCGGGGTCCACCAGCATGTCGCGGATGAAGCTCTGGTCAATCTTCAGCAGGTCCACTGGCAGCTTGCGCAGGTAGGTCAGGGACGAGTAGCCGGTGCCAAAGTCGTCCAGCGCAAAGTGCACGCCCAGTTCGCGGCACTCGCGCAGGATGGCGACGGCCTGGTCCATGTCGGCAATGGCGGCGGTTTCCAGCACCTCCAGTTCCAGGCGGCCTGCGGGCAATTCCGGGTGGCGCGCCAGTGCGTGGCGCAGGAAGTCGCAAAAGCTGCCATCGAGCAGGTGCGCGGCACTCACGTTGACGCTGATCTGGACTTCTAGCCCCTGGCCCTGCCAGGCACTGGCCTGGTCCAGCGCGCTGTGGATGACCCATTCGCCCAAGGGGCGCTCCAGGTCGCTGCCGTCCATGAAACGCAGGAACTCCGCCGGTCCCAGCAACCCCCGTTCGGGGTGCTGCCAGCGCAGCAAGGCCTCCGCGCCCACCAGTGCGCCGGTGCGCAGGTCCACCTTGGGTTGGTAGTGCAGGACGAACTGGCCACTCAGCAGGGCCTTGCGCAGGGTGTCCAGAAACTTGCGGTGCACCTGCACCTTGCGATCGACTTCGGGGTCGAACAGGTGGTACTGGTTCTTGCCGGCTTCCTTGGCCAGGTACATGGCCTGGTCGGCGTGGCGCAGCAGCACGTCGGCGCTGGCGTTGTCGGCTGGGTAAAGGCTCACGCCAATGCTGGCGGAGATGGTGATGGGGTGGTCGTCCAGCAGCACCGGCGTGCTGGTGGCGCGCAGCACGCGGTCCAGGATCTGGGAGCACTCCTCGGGCGTGGAGATATCTGACAGCAGCAGCACAAACTCGTCGCCACCGATGCGCGCCAGCGTGTCGTCGGCCCGCAGCACATGCTGCAGGTTGCTGGTCACGCCCACCAGCAGGGTGTCGCCCGCGGCGTGGCCGAAGCGGTCGTTGATCTCCTTGAACGCATCCAGGTCCAGGTAGCACACTGCCAGCGAGCAACCGCTGCGCGCCGTGCGCATGATGGCCTGCTCCAGCCGGTCGGCCAGCAGGCGGCGGTTGGGCGTGCCGGTCAGCGGGTCGTAGTGGGCAATGCGGTCCAGCTCGGCCTCGTGCGACTTGATCTGGCTGATGTCGGAGAACACACCCACATAGTGCTGGACCACGCCGCTGGCATCGTGCACCGTGGAGATGGACAGCAGCTCGGCAAACACCTCGCCGTTCTTGCGCCGGTTCCACAGCTCGCCACTCCAGAAGCTGTGCTGGGTCAGGGATTGCCACATGGCCTGGTAGAACGCCGCGTCCTGCCGACCGGAGGACAGCACGGTGGGCGGCTGTCCTATGACTTCCTCGGCGCTGTAACCGGTGATGCGGGTGAAGGCCGGGTTGATCTTGGTGATGCGCATCTGCGGGCTCACCACCATGATGCCCTCGTAGCTGCTGGAGAAGACGGTGGAGGCCTCCTTCAGCGCCATCTCGAACTGCTTGCGCTCGGTGATGTCGGTGTGGGTGCCCGACATCATCAGCGGCTGGCCATCCGCGCTGCGCTCGACGATGCGCCCGCGCGTCAGGACCCAGCACCAGCCGCCGGATTGGGTTCGTGC
>JAVBYK010000124.1 GCA_030824095.1 bacterium | reverse complement strand
TGCAGTGCGGTGAAGCGGGCCTGCGCAGGCAGGGGGACATACTTCACCTTGTCGCCATCACCCAGCGTGGCCGCAGCAATGGCGCGGCAAACGTCGGAGTCCAGGCCGTTCCACTTGCCGCTGGAGTCGGCTGCGGAGAAGCCCGCCAGACCGGTGTGCACACCGCAGATGACCTGGCCACGCGCCTTGATGCCATCCAATGTCTTGCCAGCGTGGGCGGGGGCTGTCAGCAGCGCACCCAGGGAGGCCACAACGGTGGCGACGACTTTCACGGTATTCAGTTTCATCAGCAAGTACTCCAGTAAGTGACGAGGCTGCCAGTATGCACGCTCTGTGCCACTTCTGCAGCATCAGACGGGCTAGGTCAACAACAGTCGGGTATCGGCACCACTATGCTGTTGCACGTGCGCGGGTTCCGAGCGGCTCAGGCGGAACGTGTTGACGATGTGGGAGAGCTTGCGGGCCTGCTCCTTCAGGTTTTCTGAGGCGCCGGCACTTTCCTCGACCATGGCGGCGTTTTGTTGCAGGGTGTCGTCCAGTTGTTTGACCGCCTGGGAAATGGAACCGATGCGGCCACTTTGCTCGCCCGTGGCCACGGCGATTTCGCCGACGATGGCCGACACATTTTTCACCGAGCGTTCCATGTCCTGGATGATTTCCCCGGCCTGTGCGACCAGGGCCGTGCCGGCTTCCACCTGCTCTGTGCTGTTGTCGATCAGGGCCTTGATTTCCTTGGCCGACGCGGCGGCGCGACCGGCCAGGGAGCGCACCTCGCTGGCCACGACGGCAAAGCCGCGTCCCTGTTCGCCCGCGCGGGCGGCTTCCACTGCGGCATTGAGCGCCAGGATATTGGTCTGGAAGGCGATGCCGTCAATGACGCTGATGATGTCGGCGATCTTGCGCGAGCTGGCATTGATGTCGTCCATGCGCTGCACCACCTTGTTCACCACTTCACCACTGCGGGTTGCCGTATCCGCAGCGGCGGCGGCCAACTGGTTGGCACTGCGG
The DNA here is from genome assembly GCA_030824095.1 of bacterium. Taxonomy (GTDB): domain Bacteria; phylum Pseudomonadota; class Gammaproteobacteria; order Burkholderiales; family Burkholderiaceae_C; genus Allorhodoferax. Next base: position 3,177 of record JAVBYK010000124.1, on the reverse strand, counting down.
GCAGACTCGGCGCTGTGCTCCACAGTGCCGTTGAGGTCGCCCAGGTTGGTGGCGGCCGTCTGCAGGTTTTGCGAGGCCACCTCGGTGCGCTGGCTCAGGTCCAGCGTGGCCGAGGCGACCTCGGCGCTGGAGGACTCGATGTTGTGCGCCGTCTCACTGATGTTGCCTACCAGCAGGCGCAGCTTGTCCTGCATGGTGGCGATGGCATCCAGCAGGCGGCCGGTTTCATCGTGGATGCGCACCTCCACGGCCGATGTCAGGTCACCGGCCGCAATGCGTTCGGCCACCACCACGGCCCGGCCGATGGGTGCGGTGATGCTGTGCGTGATCTTCCAGGCAATGAAGGCACCCAGCGCCAGCGCAACCACCACCAGCACACTACCGGTGATCAGTGCCTGGGATTGGGTCTGCTCGGCCAGCTGGGTGGCTTCCTGGCTGTGGGTGTATTGCAGCGCGACCATGCTGGAGAGCTTGTCGTTCCAGGCCAGTTCGCCCGGATTGACCCGCACCATCAGTGTCATATTGGCGGCCACGGCATCACCATCCAGCGCCTGTCCAGCGGCCTGCTGCAGCTCGGGGCCAGTCTTGTGGCTGATGTCGGTGATTTCCTGCAGCAGCTTTTGCTCTTCTGCGCTGGGCTGTCCGGCCGATACCAAGGTAGTCAGCTCCTTCTCCTGCGCCTGGTAGCGCAGCAGTGTCTCATCCAGACGCTTGCTCTGCTGCTTGGAACGTTCGCCATCAATGGCGTCCAGCATCACCACCGAGCGGCTCTGGATGCCCAACGCGTTCACGCTGGCCAACATGGCATTGGCCAGCTTGGTCTTGGCGGCATTGACGCCAGTGATTTCCTGCATGCGCTCCCGCACCGCCTTGGCCGACAGTTGGCCCACCGCGGCCACGGCAATCAGCAGTATCAGGATGCCGCCAAAGCCCAGGGCCAGTCGGGTGGAAATGGATCGGTTACCGGGTTTTGCCATGGCGGGCGGCTCCTCTAGCGGTGGGGCTGGCAGCGCCTAGTGCTGCAGGATCTTGCCCAGGAAGTCCTTGGTGCGGGGCTGGCGGTTTTCCGGGTGGCTGAAGAACTCGTCCTTGGAGCAGTCTTCCAGAATCTTGCCACCCACGTCGATGAAGATCACGCGGCTGGCCACCTTGCGGGCGAAGCCCATTTCGTGTGTGACGACCATCATGGTCATGCCTTCTTTGGCCAGGGTCACCATCACGTCCAGCACCTCGCCGACCATTTCGGGGTCCAGTGCGGAGGTGGGCTCGTCAAACAGCATGACGATGGGGTCCATGGACAAGGCGCGGGCAATCGCCACGCGCTGCTGCTGGCCGCCGGAGAGCTGGCCGGGAAACTTATCCTTGTGCGCCATCAGGCCCACGCGGTCCAGCATCTTCAGGCCGCGCGCCTTGGCTTCGTCGGGGGTGCGGCCCAGCACCTTCATCTGGGCGATGGTGAGGTTCTCGGTCACGCTCAAGTGGGGGAACAGCTCAAAGTGCTGGAACACCATGCCAACACGGCTGCGCAGCTTGGGCAGGTTGGTGTCGGGGGCCTGCAGGTCGGTTCCGTCCACAAAGATGTGGCCTTGCTGGATGGGCTCCAGGCCATTGACGGTTTTGATCAGTGTGGATTTGCCGGAGCCCGAGGGCCCGCACACCACCACCACGTCGCCCTTGGAGATGGTGACCGAGCAGTTGTTCAATACCTGTACCGGGCCATACCACTTGGAGATGTTGTCGATCTTGATCATTTTTTGTTTCCTGATTCGCGGGTTCCATGCGCCACCTTGGGCGCATGCAATAGGGGGTTAGCGGATGATGGCAATCTTTTGCTGCAGGCGTTTGACCAGTGCCGACAGGCTGAAGCACACCACAAAGTACAGAATGGCGGCCATGATGTAGGCCTCCTCGGGGCGGCCGTAGATCTTGCCCGCAGTGACAAAGCCCTTGAGCAGGTCATAGGCCCCGATGGCGTAGACCAGAGACGTGTCCTGGAACAGGATGATGGTTTGCGTCAGCAGCACCGGCAGCATGTTGCGAAAGGCCTGCGGCAGCACCACCAGGCGCATGTTCTGCGCATAGGTCATGCCCAGTGCCTGGCCGGCATACACCTGGCCGCGCGGAATGGACTGGATGCCGGCGCGCATGATCTCGCTGAAGTACGCGGCTTCAAAGGCGATGAAGGTGATGGTGGCCGACAACTCGGCCCCCACCGGGCGCCCGGTCAGCAGAGGCACCAGCAGGAAGAACCACAGGATCACCATGACCAGTGGCACACTGCGCATGCCGTTGACGTAGAAGGTGGCAATGAAGGTCAGTGGCTTGTTGCCCGAGAGGCGCATCAGTGCCAGCAAGGTGCCAAACAGAATGCCGCCCAACGTGGCCACGATGGTCAGGTTTATGCTGAACATGAATCCACCCAGCACGAATTTGCTGATGATGTCCCAGTTGACGAAGGTAAGGTCGAGTCCGCCCATGTCAGTGTCCTCCCCCGGTTCCGGCTATCACGTAGCCCGGGATCTGTGCCCTCTTTTCGACAAAGGCCATGGCGCGGTTCACCGCAAACGCGGATATGGCATACAGGGCGGTCACTGCGATGTAAATCTCAATGCCACGCGAAGTCTCTTCCTGGGCCTGCATGGCGAACATGGTCAGCTCTGCGATGGACACGGCGAAGGCAACTGATGAATTTTTCAGCAGGTTCATGGATTCACTGGTCAGTGGGGGCAGGATGATGCGAAACGCCATCGGCAGGATGACGTAGCGGTAGGTCTGCGCGGTGGTGAAGCCCAGCGCCAGGCCGGCGTAGCTCTGGCCACGCGGCAAGGACTGGATGCCGGCGCGCACTTGTTCGGCAATCCGTGCGGAGGTGAAAAACCCCAGCGCAAACACCACCAGGATGAAGCTGGGCACGCTCTGCATGGCAGGAAATATCTTGGGTACCACAAAGTACCAGAGGAAGATCTGCACCAGCAGGGGTATGTTGCGGAAGAATTCCACCCACACATTGGCCAGGCGTACCAGCCAGGGGCTGCGGGGCAGGGTGCGCAGTGTGCCAACCAGGGCACCTACCAGAATGGCGATGACCCAGGCGCTACCGGCTACCGACAAGGTCCAGCCCCATGCGTCCATCATCCATTGGAGGTAGGTTCTTCCTCCACTGCCATCGTCATTCAG
>JAVBYK010000289.1 GCA_030824095.1 bacterium | reverse complement strand
GCCACGCGACACCTTCAGCCAGTTGGGGCCGCTTTCGATCTGTGCGCCCATCATCTGGGCGGCTTCCATGAAGCGGATGTCGCCCTGGATGGAGTCGGCTCCCACGCCAAGTATCTTGATGGACTTTTCGCTATCAGCCCTCGTCGCTATTGCTCCGAGTGCTATGAAATAGCTAGCGCTTGAGGCGTCGGCCTCGACATGGATGTCACCTGGCGAGCGCAGCCGGCAGCCCGCCGGAATGGTGAAACGCTGCCAGCCATCGCGCCGTACCTGCACGCCGAAGCGTGCGAGCAGATTGAGGGTGATTTCGATGTAGGGTCTGGAGATCAGTTCGCCCACGACGTCGATCACGATGTCCTTCTGGGCTGCCAAAGGCAATGCCATCAGCAACGCGGTCAGGAACTGGCTGGAGACGTCGCCTCGCACCTTGATGGGAGCCTCCAGACGCAGGGTCGGTTGGCCGATGCGTAGCGGCGGGTAGCCGTCCTGCCCCAGGTAGTCGATCTGGCAGCCCAGTTGGCGCAGGGCGTCCACCAGATCACCGATGGGGCGCTCGTGCATGCGCGGGATGCCGCTCATCTCAAAGTCACCGCCCAGCACGGCCAGTGCTGCCGTCAGGGGGCGCATCGCAGTGCCGGCGTTGCCCAGAAACAGCTTGGCGCTGTGGGCGCTCAGTTTGCCATCCAGGCCGTCAATTTCCACCCGGGCACCATCCTGGCGAATTCCGCAGCCCAGCACGCGCAGGGCGTCCAGCATGACGCGGGTGTCGTCGGAGTCCAGCAGGTCGTGGACGGTGGTCGTGCCCTGGCAGAGCGCGGCAAGCAGCAGGACCCGGTTGGAAATGCTCTTGGAGCCTGGCAGGGTGACGGTTCCGTGGGCTTGGCCCAGCGGGGGGAGATCCAGAAATTCGGTGGAATACATCAGGGGTTGTGTCGGGACGTCATGCTCCAGGTCCCGCGGGTGATGCTGGCTTGCTCCAGCAGACCTTCGAGTGCCTCGGTGTTGCCACTGGAAATCATCAGCTCCAAGGCGTGCAGGTTGCGCTGGAAAATCTTGCTTTGGGCCAGCAGCTCTTCGCGGTTGGAGACCAGAATGTCACGCCAGATCTTGGGGTCGCTGGCGGCAATGCGGGTGAAATCGCGGAAACCGGGGCCGGCCAGCGACAGGTAATCCTTGCCCTGCGGTTGGCCCGAAATGGCGTTCATCATGGCAAACGCGATCAGGTGTGGCAGGTGGCTCACCGCCGCAAATGCGGCGTCGTGTTGTTCCGGCGACATCTTCAGCACGCGGCACCCCAGCGCCGTCCAGACGTCCACGGCCTTCTGCAGCTGAACGGTCAGCGTGCGTTCGATGGGCGTGATGATGACCTGGCGACCGGTGTACAGGTCAGGATCGGCGTTGTCGACGCCAGAGACTTCCTTGCCGGTGATGGGGTGGGCTGGAACGAAGGAGCCGATGTGCTCGCGCAGCGCGCGCCGGCCAGCGTCGATGACGTCGCGCTTGGTGGAGCCCACATCCATGACCAGCATTTTGTCGGTGACCAAGTGCTTGATGGCCTTGAAGGTGGCTTCGGTGGCAGCGACGGGCACGGCAATCAGCACGATGTCGGCGCCCGAGACGGCCAGCAGGGCGGAGGGCGCCTCGACGTCGATCACGCCCATAGCGCGGGCGCGCTCCGTGGTGCTGGGGGATTTGCTGTAGCCGACGACGCGTTTGACCAGACCTGCGCGTTTGAGGGCCAAGGCAAACGAGCCGCCCATCAGGCCACATCCAATCAATCCGAGCTGTTCAAACATGGGTATTCCTGTGGGTGGGCATCAATCGGCCAGGGGGTAGGTACCCAGCACCTTGTAGAAGGCGCACAGGCTCTGCAGGTCCTTCAGGGCCGCAGCGATGTGGGGTTGCGAGGGATGGCCCTGCAGGTCGATGTAGAAGAAGTACTCCCACTGGCCAGATCGGGCCGGGCGGGATTCGAAACGGGTCATGGACACGCCGTGCTGCTTCAGCGGAACCAGCATGTCGTGCACGGCGCCCGGCTTGTTGGGCACGGATACCACCAGGCTGATGCAGTCCTTGCCTGTCGCTTGCGGCGCGGGCATGGTGCTGGGCAGGCAGACCACGACAAAGCGGGTGCGGTTGTAGGCATCGTCCTGGATCGCATGCGAGGCAATGTGCAGACCGAATTCGGAGCCGGCGCGCTCGCTGGCAATGCCCGCCCAGTTCGGGTGGCCGGCTGCCAGGCGCGCGCCTTCGGCATTGCTGGAAACGGCGCGACGTTCGGCGTTGGGCAGGTGGATGTTCAACCATTCCTGGCACTGAGCCAGCGCCTGGGGGTGGGCCAGAACGACCTCGATGCTTTCCAGCGACGCTGTGGTGCGCAGCAGGTGGTGGCGCACCAGCAGGCTGATCTCGCCAATGATGTGCAAGGGGGAATGCAGCAGCAGGTCCAGCGAGCGCGTGACCACGCCTTCCGTGTTGTTTTCCACCGGCACTACGCCAAACTCGGCGGCGCCGGAGGTTGTGGCATGGAAGACCTCGTCGAAATTGGCACACGGCACATGCTGGATGCTGGAGCCAAAGAAGCGCAGCGCGGCCTCTTCGCTGAAGGTTCCGGCAGGCCCCAGGTAGGACACGCGTTGCGGTGCCTCCAGGGCGCGGCAGGCAGACATGACCTCGCGCCAGATCATGGCCACGCTGGCGTTTTTTAACGGCCCGCCGTTGGTCTCTTGCAGGTGGTGAATCACCTGTGCCTCGCGGTCGGGGCGGAACACCGCAGAGCCATCCAGGCGCTTGACTTCGCCCACTTCATTCGCCAGCTCGGCGCGCTGGTTCAGCAGTTTCAACAACTCCTGATCAACGGCGTCGATCTGGATGCGAAGTTCGGGAAGCGTTCTTGCCATGGGTACGGGGCGAAAGGGTTGCGCGGAGGAAAGCGGGCTGTTTCGTGGTTGTCCGTTTAGGCGCTGGTGGCTTCGCCATCTGCGTCGTCGGAGCTGTCTTCGCCGGCTGCGTTGGCATCGTTTTCGACAATGCGCTGCAGGCCGCTGAGCTTGGAGCCTTCGTCCAGGCCGATCAGGGTCACACCCTGGGTGGCGCGGCCGAGTTCACGGATTTCGCTGACACGGGTGCGAACCAGCACGCCCTTGTCGGTGATCAACATGATCTCGTCATCCACGTGGACCAGTGTCGCGGCCACAACCTTGCCGTTGCGCTCGCTTTGCTGGATGGCGATCATGCCCTTGGTGCCACGGCCATGGCGGGTGTACTCGGTGATGCTGGTACGTTTGCCGTAGCCGTTTTCGGTGGCGGTCAGCACGCTTTGCTGCTCGTCCTCGGCCACCAGCATGGCAATCACGCCCTGGCCGTCTTCCAGCATCATGCCGCGCACGCCGCGCGCATTGCGGCCCATCGGGCGCACATCGTTCTCGTCAAAGCGCACGGCCTTGCCGCCGTCGCTGAACAGCATCACGTCGTGCTTGCCGTCTGTGAGCGCTGCGCCAATCAGGTAGTCGCCTTCGTCCAGATCCACAGCGATGATGCCGGCCTTGCGCGGGTTGGAGAATTCGTCCAGCGTGGTTTTCTTGACCGTGCCCATGCTGGTTGCCATGAACACAAACTGGTCTGCCGGGAAACTGCGTTTTTCACCAGTGAGGGGTAGCACCACGGTAATCTTTTCGCCTTCCTGGAGCGGGAACATGTTGACGATGGGACGACCGCGTGAACCGCGCGAGCCCTGCGGAACTTCCCAGACCTTGAGCCAGTACAAGCGGCCCCGGTTGGAGAAACACAGGATGTAGTCGTGGGTGTTGGCCACAAAGAGCTGATCGACCCAGTCGTCTTCCTTGGTGGCGGTTGCCTGCTTGCCGCGTCCGCCGCGTTTTTGCGCCCGGTATTCACCCAGGGGCTGGCTCTTGATGTAACCGCTGTGGCTCATCGTTACCACCATGTCGGTGGGGGTGATCAGGTCTTCCGTGGAGAGATCATAGGACGAGTGTTCGACCAGGCTACGGCGCGCGCCGAGTTTGGTTTGACCGAATTCCTGCTTGATGGCGCCCAGTTCTTCACCAATGATGACCGACACACGCTCGGGCTTGGCCAGGATGTCCAGCAGATCGTCGATCTCGGCCATGACTTCCTTGTACTCGGCGACGATCTTGTCCTGCTCCAGCCCGGTCAGTCGTTGCAG
>JAVBYK010000278.1 GCA_030824095.1 bacterium | reverse complement strand
ATGCGCATCAAGGAAGTGGCCAGCATCGAAGGCGTGCGCAGCAACCAGTTGACCGGCTTCGGGCTCGTCGTGGGCCTGGACGGCACCGGCGACCAGACCACGCAGATGCCCTACACCACCCAGGGCCTGAGCAACTACCTGCAGCAGCTGGGTATCACCCTCACTTCCACCACTCTGGCCCAGCTCCAGATGAAAAACGTGGCTGCCGTGCTGGTGACTGCACAATTGCCCGCTTTCGCCCGCCCCGGCCAATTGCTCGACGTCAATGTCTCGTCCGTCGGCAACGCCAAGTCCCTCAAGGGTGGCACGCTGATCGCTGCGCCGCTCAAGGGCGCTGACGGCGAAATCTACGCGCTGGCACAGGGCAACCTGATCGTGGCCGGTGCTGGCGCCGCCACTGGTGGCAGCAAGGTGCAGGTCAACCACCTGAGCGCCGGCCGTATCCCCGATGGCGCGCAGGTTGAGCGCGTGGTGCCCACGGCGCTGCAGGAAGGCGCCACCGTCAACCTCAGTCTCAATGCCTCCGATTTCCAGACCGCCCGCAAGGTGGCGCAGGCCATCAACCAGCAGTTTGGCGCGGGAGTCGCCCAGGCACTGGACGGACGCACCGTGCAGGTCACGGCACCCACCAACCCCAATGACCGCATCACTTTCCTGGCCGAAATGGAGGAGTTGCCGGTCCAGGCCACCGTGGCTGCAGCCAAAGTCATCATCAACGCCCGCACCGGTTCCATCGTCCTGAACCAGGCAGTGTCGCTGGGGGCCTGTGCCATTGCCCATGGCAACCTGTCGATCAGCATTAGCACTACGCCAGCTGTCAGTCAGCCCAACCCGCTGTCGGGCGGCCAGACCGTGGTGACGGAGAAATCCAATATCGAAATCAAGCAGGACGCCGGGAAACTGATCCAATTGCCTGCTGCGGCCCAATTGACGGACGTCGTCAAGGCGCTCAACGCCCTGGGCGCCACACCCCAGGACCTGTTGGCCATTCTGCAGGCCATCAAGTCAGCCGGTGCATTGAATGCGGAGCTGGAGGTCATCTGACATGAGCTACGGCGCCATCTCCAACTCACAGGCACTGGCGGCAGATGCCCAGTCGCTGGGCGCGCTCAAAATGGAGGCCGGCAAAAACAGCCCGGCCGCCATCAAGGAAACCGCCAAGCAGTTCGAGTCCCTGTTCATGCGCGAGCTGATGAAGAGCATGCGCGAAGCCACCATGAAGTCGGGCATGCTCGACAGCCCCGGAGGCGACCTCGGAACCGACCTGCTGGACCAGCAATTTGCCGTGCAAATGTCGGGGCAACCCGGCGGTCTGGCGGACATGATTGCCCTGCAGCTGACCCGTCAAATGGCGGGCACCACGGCACAGGTCAATGCTGCCGCTGACAAGAGTTCCGCCCTGAAGAGCACCGTTGGCCTGGCGCGGCAATCCGGTCCTGCAGCACTGGCAACGCCCAGTGGCAAGTCCAGTCGCCCTCCGACCGCGGGCCAGACCAGCTTTGTGCAGCAACACTCCCAGGTTGCCAGCGAAGTTGAGAAATCCACCGGCATTCCTGCCAGCTTCATGCTCGGCCAGGCTGGTCACGAAACCGGCTGGGGCAAATACGAGATCAAGGTCAAGGGCGGCGCGCCCTCCCACAACCTGTTTGGCATCAAGGCCGGCCCCGGCTGGACCGGCAAGACCGCGGACGTCACCACCACCGAATTCGTCAACGGTGTAGCCCAGAAGCGGGTGGCCCGGTTTCGGGCCTACGACTCCTACGCGGACTCCTTCAAGGACTACGCCCGCCTGATCTCCGAAAGCCCACGCTACGCCAAGGCCCGCGAACAAACCGGTTCGGCCCATGCCTATGCCACCGGACTGCAAAAGGCCGGCTACGCGACCGACCCGGAATACGCCGCCAAGCTCAGCCGCGCCATCAACACCACGCTGCAAATCCGGCGCGCACAGGCATAACGGGGAATCGCCATGGGAAGCTTACTCAACGTCGGAGCCCGGGCCCTGCAGGCCAACCAGGCGGCACTGCAAACCGCCGGCAACAACATTGCCAACGTCAATGTTGCTGGTTATTCGCGGCAAAAGGTGGTGCTGGCTACCGTGCCGGGGCAGCACACCGCCGTGGGCTATATCGGCCAAGGTGTTTCGGTCCAGTCCATCCAGCGCAATTTCAGTGAATTCCTGACACGCCAGTCCACGCTGGCCACATCAACCCAGGCTGCAGACGCCACACGGGCCGACAAGCTGCGCCAACTGGAAGGTATTTTTGCTGGGGGCAAGCAGGGTCTTGGCGCGTCCATCAGCGACATGCTCAATGCGTTCTCGGACGTGGCCAACGCACCGACCGACATGACCGCTCGCACCGTGGTCCTGACGCGCATTGACGAGACCGCTTCGCGCATGCGGGCAGCCTCGCAACAGCTCGACGACATGCAGACCGGGGTCGCGCAGGAGTTGGCCCAAAAGGTCACCACCATCAACAGCCTGGCGCAAAGCATTGCGGCGGTCAACGACGAAATAACCCGCACCCAGGGCAATGGCCAGCCCCCCAATGACCTGCTGGATCGGCGGGACCAGTTGATCAAGGAACTCAATCAATACATCCAAACCACCTCGGTGAAGGCCGATGACGGCTCGGTGGGGCTCTACATCGCGGGCAGCCAGGAGCTGGTGCTGGGCAGCGCCGCGTCCACCGTGGCCATCCTTAAGGATGACTACGGCGACTCCCGCAGCAGCAAACTCGCCGTCATGCGCGCGGGCGTCCCCCTGAAGCTGGACGAAGACATGCTCGGCGGTGGTGAAGTATCGGGCCTGCTGCGCTTCCAGAACAGCGACCTCAATGAGGGCCGCAACCTGCTGGGTCGCCTGACCCTGGCCACCACGACCGCCATGAACGACCAGCACAAGCTGGGGCTGGACCTGGATGGCAATGTCGGCGGCAACCTGTTCAGCCCCACGGTGTTTGGCCCCAACAACGTCATGGAACCCAAGCCGCCAGCCGTGCTGAATACCGGCGGTGCGGTCATGACCCTGAGCGTGGCCGACACCACCAAGTTTGCCGCGTCCGACTACGAAATCCAGTTCAATGGCGCCACCACAGGCACCATCACCCGCCGCTCTGACGGCCAGGTTACCGCCTTCGACACCTCGCTGTCACCCACCAACTCCATCAGCATTGATGGACTGGACATTGCCCAGGCCGGCGGTGCCGCGCCCGGCGACCGCTTCCTGATCAAGCCCTTCAGCACCTCGGCCAGCAACGTGACCAGCGTGTTCTCCACGCCGCGTGCGCTGGCGGTCGCCAGCCCGGTCGCCGCCACCATGGGAGCGGCGAACACCGGCAGTCTGCAACAAGTTTCCATGTCGGCCCGGACCAATCCGCCAGCGCCGGCATCCCTTGGCGTGGTGATCACCTTCACCGGCTCCAATACCTACACCCGCAGCGACCAGGGCGCCACCGTGTTCACCTACACGCCCGGCCAGGCCATCGAAGCCACTGTTCCCGCTACCCCGCCGCTGGCCGACTGGTCCCTGACCCTGCAGGGCACACCCAAGGCCGGCGACACGGTCACCGTGAATGCCAACCTGTACCCCACGCTGTCCTCTGGCAATGCCACCGCCATGATGAACCTGCGCGATGCCGCCATGTTCGACGGCGCGGCAATGACCGACGGCTATGCCGGACTGATTTCACAGATCGGCATCCGCACCCAGAGTGCAGACTACGCGGCGCAGGTGTCTGCCTCGATTGCGACCAATGTGGAACGCGACCGGGCCGGTGTATCCGGCGTCAATCTGGACGAAGAGGCCGCCAGCCTGCTGCAATACCAGCAGGCCTACCAGGCATCGGCCAAAATGATCCAGATCGCGCAGAATATCTTTGACACCCTGATCCAGAACCTGAGCCGCTAAGCGCTGCCCCACAGGAGTCACACCATGTCATCCTTCGTCCGAGTTGGATCCGCCAACGCCTACGACATCGCACTGCGCAACATCATGAACCGCCAGTCGTCGCTGTCCAATCTGCAGGAAAACCTGACGTCTGGCAAAAAAGTGGTGCGCGCCAGCGACGATCCCACCGGTGCCGCCCAGGCCGAGCGCGCCATCACCCGCCTGGCCCGTATCGAGACCGACCAGCGTGCCCTGGAATCCCAGCGCAACTCCATCACCCAAGCCGAGAGCACCCTGGCTGACGTCAACGATGCCCTGCAGAACTTCCGCGA
>JAVBYK010000291.1 GCA_030824095.1 bacterium | reverse complement strand
GTCTTCTCCATGTACACCGCAAGCCGGTCCAGCAACTGATCCAGAATACCGGCCGACTCGCCGGCTTCCACCAGGTTGCAGTACAGGTTGTCAAAGTACAGCGGGAACTTGCGGAAAGCCGTGCTCAGCGAAGTACCGGTCTCCACGTCGGTGCGAATATCGTTCAACAGCTTGGTGACCCGGGGATTGGGGTTGCCCCGGCCAACAATGTCGAAGGCCTGGAGCAATGGAACGCCTGCCTTCATCATGGTAGCAAGCTGGCGGGTAAAGATGGCAAGTTCCTTGGCCTTGATCGAGGTGCCGGCACTCATGCGGCGTTTCTTGATCTTGGTTGGTGTGACTCCTTGCCGTCTCAGCGACGCCTTGACCTGGTTTTCTCCGGCAGCCCGAATTTCTCCCCGCACCTGCTTGCCGTTGCGGTCTTTGCCTTCCCATTCAAAAACAGCATCTTTGCTGTCAGCCGTCTTGGCAGTTGCCATTGGATCCCTCCAGTATTCTTGTTATTCGTTGGTCACGGCAAGCACTTCTTCCAGCGAAGTCATGCCCAGTTTGACTTTGTTCAGGCCCGATTGTCGCAAGGAGCGGACCCCTTCCTTTTCAGCCTGCGCAGCAATGTCCAGGGAGCTGCCGTCGCGCAGGATGATGCGCTGCATCTCCTCGCTGATCGGCATGACCTGGTAGATACCCACACGTCCCTTGTATCCGTTGTTGCACGCGGAGCAGCCTACGGCTTTGTAAGGCTTCCAGTTGCCTTCCAGGTCAGCTTCCTTGAAACCCGCATTGATCAGCGCTGCGCGGGGTATTTCCACCGGGGTCTTGCAGTTTGGGCACAGGCGTCTGGCCAGGCGCTGCGCGGTAATCAGGATCACGCTGGAAGCAATGTTGAACGCGGCAATGCCCATGTTGCGCATCCGTGTCAGCGTTGCCGGTGCGTCGTTGGTGTGCAGCGTGGACAGAACCAAGTGCCCGGTCTGGGCCGCTTTGATGGAGATGTCTGCCGTCTCCAGGTCACGAATTTCACCGACCATGATGATGTCGGGGTCCTGGCGCAAGAAGGATTTCAGCGCCGCAGCAAAGGTCAGTCCAGCCTTTTCGTTGACATTGACCTGGTTGACACCGGGCAAATTGATTTCCGACGGATCTTCGGCCGTTGCAATATTCACCCCGGGCTGGTTGAGCAGGTTCAGGCAGGTATAAAGCGACACGGTTTTGCCGGAGCCGGTGGGGCCGGTCACCAGAATCATGCCGTAGGGCCGGCCAATGGCTTTGAGCAGGCGTTCTTTTTCCTCCGGCTCATAACCCAGTGCGTCGATCCCCAGTTTGGCGCTGCTCGGATCCAGGATACGGATCACGATTTTTTCGCCAAAAAGGGTCGGCAGGGTACTGACCCGGAAGTCGATCACCCGGTCCGGACCGACTTTGAGCTTCATGCGCCCATCCTGCGGGACCCGCTTCTCGGAAATGTCCATGCGCGATATCACCTTGATCCGCGAGGCCAGTTTGTCCTTGATCGCAATGGGGGGTGAGGCTATCTCCCGCAATTCACCGTCAATACGAAAACGCACCCGGTAACTGTGCTCATAGGGCTCGAAATGCAAATCGGACGCCCGCATGCTGAAGGCATCCATGAGCATCTTGTGCAGGAAGCGGACAACCGGAGCGTCTTCCACCTCGGATGTATTGGGCTTGTCGTTGTCGATGATCGCCTCGGCGGCTGACTCATCAAACTCGAAGTCGCCCCCAATGATGTCTTCCATGGCCTCGGTGGCCGTAGTGGCATTGGCATCCACCAGTTTGGAGAGCTTGTCGTACTCCGCAATCACCCAGTCCACACCCATCTGGGTTGAGAATTTGATTTTTTCAGCGGCTGCCTGGTCGGACGGGTCGGCGGTTGCCACGATCAACCGGTTGCTGCGCTTGCTCAGAACCACCACGCGGTAGTCACTGCAGATTTTGCTGTCGAGCAGGCCCTTGGGCAACCGGTTGGTGTCAATCGCATCGAGGTCCAGCAACGGAGCGGCAAATGCGGCTGTCAGCGTGTGTGCCAAATCGGACGCTGAAACTGCGCCAGATCCGACCAGTTCGGCAATAAAGCTGCTCTTGCTGGAAAGCGCCTTTCTGTAGATGTCTTCCGCAGACTTCTGCCCCAATTTTCCCGCAGTAATCAGGGCTCTCCCGAGACCCGGGAGGGCTATGGTGGGAGTCTCACGCTGTAAGGGGTCAACAGTGGCCATGAACCAGTAAGTTTGGACGTTGAAGAAATAACCCGTGCATCATCGCTGATTGCACAGTCAATGTAAACGAAAAGCCGCTAGCTAGAAACGCGTGCCTAGCCTTCAGCCCATACTTTATACACTTGACCCTGCAAAATCGCCGGGGAATGGGAGACCAACTACGAACTGCCGTAACGTTGTTTGCCATACGGCCTGTGATACCCTCTGCGTCGTTTGCCATTTGGGGTATTCATATGAGTTCGGTAGAGCGCGCAGCGCCAGACACCATCGTCCCCGTCATTTTGTGTGGCGGCAGTGGCACCCGCCTGTGGCCACTGTCACGTAAGGCGCTGCCAAAACAGTTCGTGCCTTTGCTGCAAGGCAAAAGCCTGTTGCAGCTCACGCTGGAGCGAGCCGCACTGCTCAGCCCCCGGCAAATCATTGTGGCCGCCGAAGACCATCGTTTTCTTGTGCAGGAGTGCGCCCTGGCCGCGGGCGTCCAAAGCACCATCCTGTTGGAGCCTGTGGCCCGCAACACCGCCGCGGCCATGGCCGCCGCTGCGTTGAATGCCCAGCCAGACGCCTTGCTGCTGTTTCTCCCCGCAGATCACCATATCCCCGATGCACAGGCCTTCGCCACCACCATCCGTGCAGGCGCGCCCGCCGCGCTGACAGGCTCCATCGTCACCTTTGGCGTGCATCCCTCATTTCCCAGCACTGCCTACGGCTACATCCAGCAGGGTGCGGCACTGGCGGGGCAGGGCGCCGCCCATGTGGTGCAGCGTTTCATTGAAAAGCCCAACGCCGCACGCGCCCAAGAGCTGCTACTGGCCGGCGGCCACTTCTGGAATGCCGGCATCTTCCTCATCCAGGCCCGCACCCTGCTGGCAGCCCTGCAGGCCAGTGCGCCTGACATCCTGGCATCCTGTCAGCAAGCCGTGGCCGCGCAAACGGCCGATGGCGACTTCCGCCGCCTCGGCAAGGAAGCCTTTGCCACCTGCCGCTCCGAGAGCATTGACTACGCCGTCATGGAAAAAGCCACCAACGTGGCTGTGGTCCCCTTTGCCGCCGCGTGGAGCGACGTCGGCAGCTGGAACGCCGTAGCCGAGCTCACCGCCCCCGACGCCGCCGGCAACCGCCTGCACGGCCAGGCCCACACCGTGCAGGCCACCAACACCTTCATCCACGCACCGCACCGCCCGGTGGTTGCGCTGGGCACCAGTAACCTGATCATCGTCGACACCGTAGACGCCGTGCTGGTGGCCGACGCCGCCCACGCCGAACAGGTCAAGACCGTGGTGGCCCAGCTGGAAGCGGCCGGCGTGCCCCAGGCGCAAAACCACCGCCACGTCGCCCGCCCCTGGGGCACCTATGACAGCGTGGACCATGGCGAGCGCTTCCAGGTCAAACGCATTGTGGTCAAACCCGGTGCCACCCTCAGCCTGCAAATGCACCACCACCGCGCCGAGCACTGGGTGGTGGTCAGCGGCACCGCCGAGGTCACCAACGGCGACAAGGTCATCCTGCTCAGCGAAAACCAGAGCACTTACATCCCCCTAGGCCAGGTACACCGCCTGCGCAACCCCGGCAAGGTGCCGCTGGAGATCATTGAAGTGCAATCCGGTTCGTATCTGGGTGAGGACGATATAGTGCGTCTCGAAGATACCTATGGCCGGGTAGACAACGCCAATGTTTACGCAACGCAGGGACCAGAGATCGCACTGTAGAAATGGGTCTGCTGGTTCAACGGAGGTTCGGACCAGAAAAACGAGTGAGACCGGTTTTCGGCGAATGTTGTGAGACTCTTGCTTCAGATTCGCGGAGCGGCAGGCATTTTTTCGCTTGGGCAGCAAAAAAGCGTCTGCAATTTCTAGACGCCGAAAGAAAAAATGGTCGGGGTGAGAGGATTCGAACCTCCGGTCTCTACGTCCCGAACGTAGCGCTTTACCAGACTAAGCTACACCCCGATTGACAACGCCGATGCGCACCGGCGCTCAATGATTTCTGTC
>JAVBYK010000135.1 GCA_030824095.1 bacterium | reverse complement strand
ATTGTGCCAATCAGCAACACGGCAGCCGCTAACAGGATCATCCCAAAGCCCAGTCCAAGACGCAGGCCGATTCGTACATCACGTAAATTCATTATCAGGCTCCCGCTTTGGACCGAACTTCAGACAGCAGACATTACTGCTTGTAGATACCCACGCCGACGTAGGTGTCGCCAATCGCTTCCACGTACATGACCTTGGCTTCAATCTTCTGCGTAGTGGGGTTGATGAAGCGGTAGCTGCCGGACCAGCCTTTGCCCTTGCCCTTGGCCAAGTCCACCAGCATCTGGAAGAAGGGGTTACCCTCGGAATCCTTCATGCCGGTCAGGTTCTTGCCGACCAGTTTGGGATTGCCACCGTGGGCCAGCACCTTGCCGCCAAACTCGGTGTACACCACGTACATGTCGCGGTCCTTGAAGGTCTTGCCGTTGGTGAACTCCTCGGCCGCTTTTTCTGGGCCATTAGCCTTGACGTAGGCCACGGCCTTCTTGACCATGGCTTCGGCCTCGGCTGCGGTGCCCTGGTCAGCAGCAAGGGCCGCGCCCGTCATCAACAGGCTGGTAGCGGACACAGCCAGCAGACCCTTCAAAATGGAAATCACGCGCATATCAGTCTCTCCTCAAATTGGCATTGGATGGGGGATGGTTTGGGGGCATTGATGCCTCCGGGCAGTCTACGCACTGCGTTCACTTTATTGCGTAAATAAATGGACGGATTCACCCTGCTTGGTGATTCATTCATTCCCGATTGATGTAGGTCAAAATTCGGACCGTTCAGCACCACACGGGTGTCGAATCGCACCGGTCTTGCCCTTTTAACCTTTGTAGATTCCGCAACCCACCAGGGTATCGCCCACGCGTTCCAGATACATGGCCTTGCCTTCCATCTTCTGGGACACCGGGTTCAGGAATTTGTAGCCCTCGACCCAGCCCTTGCCTTTGGTCTTGGCCAAATCAACAAACATCTGAATCAGGGGCTTGCCGTCCGGGTCTTTCAGGCCAATCAGGTCCTTGCCCACGAGTTTGGGGTTGGCTCCCTGGGCCAGATTCTTGCCATTGAGGTCATACACAATGATGTAGAGATCACGGTCTTTGAAGGACTTGCCATTGGTGAACTCGTCGTAAGCCTTATCTGGACCGTTGGCCTTGATGTAAGCCACTGCCTTTTTGACCATGGCCTCCGCTTCAGCAGCGGTTCCGTTATCGGCCGCCTGGGCGGCACCGACCATGAACAGGCCCAGCAGACAGGTGCCCAACAGTGCCTTGAATCGTGTCATGAATGTCATATCCGTTACTCCAACGTGTTTGTTAAATGCAATTCAGCTTAGTCCGAGACAGCTGGTCTATTGAACCGGGTAAACCCTGCAGCAAGACCAATTCATCGCCTTGCGCCAGGCGACAGTCAGCCCCTCTGGTGCGCGCGGTGTTTCACAACGCTCAGCTATCATGCCCCGATGAATTTTCAACGTGTTGCAAACAGCCTGGCCACGCGCATCATCCTGTTGGGAATTGCCTTCGTGGTTCTGGGAACTGCCGTGCGCGCGTATGTCCTGACACAGTACCTGCGTGAAGACATCAGCTCCGTCATGGCGTCCCAGCAACTGACACTGGCCAACTACGTGGCCCGTGACGTGGATCACAAGCTTCTGGAGCGCAAGAACCTGCTGGCACGCATAGCGGCAACACTGCCCCCCGACCTGCTCAACCAACCTGCCGCCTTGCGGGAATGGCTGAGCCTGCGCTACGGCCTGCAGCCCCTGTTTACCGAGGGGCTGTTTGTGACAACCACAGCCGGCCAATCCCTGGCCGACTTTCCGCAGCAGCCGGAACGCGAAGGCGTGGACTACGCGGACCGGGACTACATCCGCACGGCCCTCAAGGGAGAATTGGCCGTGGGCAGCCCCGTCATGGGCCGCGTGGCCAAGAAGCCCGTGCTCCCGATGGCAGCCCCCATCAAGGGCGCTGACGGCCAGGTGCTCGCGGTGTTGGCGGGTATCACGGCGCTGGATGCACCCGGCTTCCTGTCATTTGCGCCCCAGGACCGGATCGGCGAAGTGGGTGGATTCCTGCTGGTATCGCCCCGTGATCGCCTGTTCGTGGCGTCCACCGATCCCGGCATGGTGCTCAAGCCGACGCCAGCCGATGGTGTGAACACCCTGCATGACCGCGCCATGCGGGGCTACCGTGGCAGCGGCATCACGGTCAACGCCCGCGGCGTGGAGGAAATATCGGCCATGGCATCGGTCCCCAGCACCGGCTGGTTTGTCGTGGCCCGCATCCCCACGTCGGAAGCGCTGGCCGTGGTGACACGGGTCCAAAGCTTTGTCGCCAGGAACAGCGTTTGGGCGGTCCTTATTTTTCTGCTCGGTACCACGGGCGCCCTGGTCTACGTCTTTCGTCCCCTGCTGCATGCCGCCGACCATGCGGATCGCATGACCCGGGGCGAAGCCCCGCTGGAACCCCTGGTCGTGGTGCGCCAGGATGAGGTTGGCCACCTGACCGAAGCGTTCAACCGCCTGCTGGCCAAACTACAGGACAGCCAATCGGAAATGGTGCACATGGCGCACCACGACGTGCTCACCGGGCTACCCAACCGCGCCCTGCTGGCAGACCGATTGACGCAGGCACTGGCGCGTGCGGCCCGCAACGGCACCCGTATTGCCTTGCTGTACATAGACCTGGACCGCTTCAAACCCGTCAACGACAGCCTGGGACATGAGGCCGGTGACGCAGCACTGGTTGAAATTGCCAGGCGC
This sequence comes from bacterium, assembly GCA_030824095.1. Classification (GTDB taxonomy): domain Bacteria; phylum Pseudomonadota; class Gammaproteobacteria; order Burkholderiales; family Burkholderiaceae_C; genus Allorhodoferax. Next base: position 1,475 of record JAVBYK010000135.1, on the reverse strand, counting down.
CTGGCTGCCATCGTTCGCGAAGCGGATACGCTAGCGCGCGTCGGCGGTGATGAATTCATCGTGCTGCTGCACGATCTGGACCCGGCCAGTGCTGAGGCGGAAAAAGGCGCATGCGCGGTGGCATCCAAATGCCTGGACGCGATTGAGGCACCCATGGCAATACAGGGAGGGCAACATTCCATTGGCGCCTCCATCGGGGTCGCCATCGGGGACGGTCAAATGTCATCCCATGCCCTGCAAATAGCCGCAGACAGCGCCATGTACCGGGCCAAGCAGGCAGGCGGACAGCAATTCGCGGTTGCCGTTGCCGGCGACTACCAGGAGTCGATTCAGACTGGTAGTTGATGCTCCAACCGGCGCGCTATTGCATGCCAGCCAGACCGGCAATCGCCAACGCATAGCCATTGACACCAAAACCTGCCATCACGGACTTCGCGACTGGCGAAATATAGGAGTGGTGGCGAAAAGCCTCCCGCGCGTGCACGTTGCTGATATGCAATTCAATCAGGGTAATGCCCGTGCCCTTGATCGCGTCATGCAATGCCACGCTGGTGTGCGTATAGGCGCCGGCGTTCAGGATGACGCCGGCCAGTGTGCCGGCGGCATGCAGATGCCCCGCCTCGTGCAACCAGTCCACCAGCGTGCCCTCGTGGTTGGTCTGGCGAAACTCCAGCGCAAAGCCATTGGCGGCGCAGGCACGCTCGCACAGCACCTGCACATCGTCCAGCGTCTGCGAGCCATACACCTGCGGCTCGCGCGTGCCCAGCAGGTTCAAATTGGGGCCATTGAGCACAAAAACAGTTTTCATGGTCGGTGTCCTTGACGGGTTAGGCCTGTGCCGGAATCGGTGTCAACGCCGGCACCACATCGCCACACTGAGCCCGGTTGCGCAGGGCATGCTCCATGACCACCAGGGCCAGCATGGCCTCGGCAATCGGTGTGGCGCGAATGCCCACGCAGGGGTCGTGGCGGCCCTTGGTAATGACCTGGGTGGCGTTGCCCGCTACGTCGATGGAATCGCGTGGCGTGATGATGGAACTGGTGGGCTTGATCGCAATGCTGACCTCCAGGTCCTGGCCCGTGGAGATGCCACCCAGAACGCCACCGGCGTTGTTGCTGGCAAAACCATCGGGCGTCAGCGAATCACCGTGCGTGGTGCCGCGCTGCGCGACGCTGGCAAAGCCGGCGCCAATCTCCACGCCCTTGACGGCATTGATGCCCATCATCGCGTAGGCAATGTCGGAATCCATCTTGTCGAACAACGGCTCGCCCAGACCGACCGGGACGCGCGAGGCCGTCACACGGATGCGCGCACCGCAGGAGTCACCGGCCTTGCGCAGGGCATCCATATAGTCTTCCAGTGCCTGCACATCGGCTACCGGGGCGAAGAAGGGGTTGTTGGGCACATGGTCCCAGGATTCGAAAGGAATGACCGTGTCGCCGATCTGCGTCATGCAACCGCGGAAAGTGGTGCC
>JAVBYK010000141.1 GCA_030824095.1 bacterium | reverse complement strand
CAGTACAGCGTGGTGCTGGTGGTGGTGTGCTTGCCGGAATTGAGTGCCGTGGAGATGGCATTGGTCAGCACCTGGGCATCCGGGATGAGCCGGTTGATCAGCGTGCTCTTGCCCGAGCCGGAGGGTCCCAGCACCAGCGTGGTCTTGCCGGCCAGCAGGTCGTCCAGGTGGTGCTCGTTGCCAACAGTCGCATCGCCCTTGGGCTTGAGGGCCATCGGCAACACGGTGTAACCCATGTCGCGGTACACGCCCATGCGCTCCCAGGCCCTGCCGAAGGGTTCTGCCAGATCGCTCTTGTTCAGGGCGATGATGGGGCGTATGTGTTCGGCCTCGGCGGCGATCAGTGCGCGGGAGAGCTGGCTTTCAGAGAACTCGGGCTCGGCGGCTATCAGGATTAGCACCTGGTCCAGGTTGGCGGCAAAGGACTTGGTGCGGATCTCGTCCTGGCGGTAGAACAGATTGCGCCGTGGTTCCACCTTCTCGATGGTGCCTTCATCTTCACTGGCTTGCCACAGCACGCGGTCGCCGACCACGGTCTGGCTCTTCTTGCCGCGGGGGTGGCAGATCAGGCGTCGGCCGTCCGGTGTTTCCACCCAGACATGGCGGCCATGGCCGGCTATGACCAGGCCGGGTTCGAGGGACGAGGGGGACGTTGTCATGTGCTGGCGCATTCAGTGGGCGGTGCCGAGAATACGGCCCAGCCGCTCGGTGGCCGGGGGGTGCGAGTAGTAGAAGCGCACATAGACCGGGTCCGGCGTCAGCGTCGAGGCATTGTCTTCAAACAGCTTGAGCAGCGCGCCAGCCAGATCGGTGCCACTGGTCTGGGCCACGGCATAGGCGTCGGCCTCGAACTCGTGCTGGCGTGACATCTGCGCGAACACGGGTCCGACGAAGGCGCCCAGAAGCGGCAGCACCATCATGAACAGCAACAGGGCCAGTGCGTCATTGGCAGCCCCGATGCTGGGCACCACGCCCAGGCCGGTGTAGAACCAGGCCTGCTGGCTGACCCAGCCCAGCGCGGCAAAGCCAAGCAGGCTCATGGCGAACAGCGAGACCATGCGCTTGATGACGTGCTTGTGCGTGAAATGCCCCAGTTCATGGGCCAGTACTGCGTCCACTTCTGCGGGGCTCAGTTGGGCCAGCAGGGTGTCGTAGAACACCACGCGTTTGGACGCCCCAAAGCCGGTGAAATAAGCATTGGCGTGTGCACTGCGCTTGCTGCCGTCCATCACAAAGAAGCCCTTGGATGTGAAGCCGCAGCGTGCCATTAACTGGGTGACACGTTCCTTGACCTGCGGGTCTTCCAGCGGCTGGAATTTGTTGAACAACGGGGCAATCCAGGTTGGGTAGATCAGCAACGCCAGCAGGTTGAAGCCCATCCACACGCCCCATACCCACAGCCACCACCAGGCTCCGGTGGCGCCCATCATCCACAGCACCAGCGTGATGAAGGGCAGGCCAATCAGCGCGGACAGCAACAGCGACTTGGCGGAATCCTGCAGCCATAGCTTGAGGCTGGTCTTGTTGAAGCCAAATCGCTCCTCAATAACAAAGGTCTGGTATAGCGTAAAGGGCAAATCCAGCACGCCGCCAATGGCGACAAAGGTCGCCAGCAGTGCCACCTGCTGCGACAGGCTGTTGCCCATCCAGCCAACCAACGCCTGGTTGAGCACCGACAACCCTCCCAGCAGCGTCCAGCACAGCGTCAGGGCGGCGCCCCAGGCCAGCTCCAGCATGCCAAAGCGGGCCTTGGTCAGTGTGTAGTCGGCGGCCTTTTGGTGGGCCGCGAGCGTGATCTTGTGCGCAAATGCCTGCGGTACCGCACCGCGGTGTTGGGCCACGTGGCGGATCTGGCGGCTGGCCAGCCAGAACTTCAGCAGCAGGCTCAGGGTCAGGGCCGCTGCAAATACCAGGGTTGTGGTCAGGGAGGCAGGGTTGCTGGTAAAGAGTTCGGTCATGGCGTGGGAGTTTAGGCGATAGGCGACAATCCGCGGCATGGCTGATACCAACACCCCTTTGAGCAAATCTGACAAGAACCTGGTCTGGCTGGACTGCGAGATGACCGGTCTGGACCCCGAAGTCGAACGCATCATCGAAATTGCCGTCATCGTCACCGGTCCCAATCTGGAGTGCCGCATCGAAGGCCCGGTCCTCGTGATCCACCAGAGCGATGCCTTGCTCGACAAGATGGACGCCTGGAACAAGGGCACGCATGGCAAGAGCGGCCTGATAGCCAAGGTCAAGGCATCTACCACGACCGAAGAGCAGGCCCAGGAGCAGTTGATTGCCTTCTTGAAGCAATACGTGCCGGCCAACGGCTCCCCAATGTGCGGCAACTCGATTGGCCAGGACCGGCGCTTCCTAGTCAAGTACATGCCCAAGCTGGAGGCCTTTTTCCACTACCGCAACCTGGATGTCAGCACGCTCAAGGAGTTGTCAAAGCGCTGGCGGCCCGAGGTTTATGCCTCGTTCAAGAAACAGCAGCGCCACACTGCACTGGCCGATGTGCATGAGTCCATTGACGAGCTGGAACACTACCGCCAGCACTTCCTCAAGCTCGAGTGATTGGCGGGTTGTGCGAAATGATTAGGTAGAAACCCGAATCCATGGCATAATCGAAGGCTGCGTTACAAACAGTAACGCATTTGTACATCTCCCTTCATTCACCGGGTCCGCAGATTTGGACCCCAAGCGCTGAACAGCATTCAGCCGCAGGTTCCGTTTGATGGTTGATGTTTTTTAACCATTGACGGAGCAGCCGCAGCCCCTGCGGTGCTCGCGTGTGAGTAAAACCATGACTGACGCTTTTGAAGTGACGGGTGCCTTTGCGCCCGCCGAATCCATTTCTCCCTCTTTGTCCAGCCAGGATGTTGTTGCGCAAGCCGCATCCGACGCTGTTGACGCACCGGCTTCCGATGTTCCCGAAGTACCCAACGGCTTTGTGACCCTGGGCCTCGCGCCTGAACTGGTCCATGCCGTCAAGGATCTGGGCTACACCCAGCCAACCTCGGTCCAGCTGAAAACCATTCCCCTGGCTTTGCCCGGTGACGGCCTGAAAGCCGACCAGTTCATCGACCTGATGGTGTCGAGCCAGACCGGTAGCGGCAAGACAGCGGCCTTTTTGCTGCCCGTGTTGCACACCCTGCTGAAGCAACAGGCCGAAGCGGAAGCCGCCGAGCGCGCCGAATACGAAAGCCAGGTGGCCGAGGCGGCCGCCAAGGGCGAGCCGGCTCCCAAGCGCGCCAAGCGCAAGGATCCGACCAACCCGCGCAACTTCAAGGCACCGTCGCCGGGCGCACTGATCGTGTGCCCGACCCGCGAACTGGCACAGCAGGTGGCCAATGACGCCATCGACCTGGTTCGCCATTGCCGCGGCCTGCGCATCGCCAATGTGGTGGGCGGCATGCCCTACCAGTTGCAGATTGCCAAATTGCAGAACGCCAACCTGGTGGTTGCTACACCGGGCCGTCTGTTGGATCTGCAGCGCTCCATGCAGATCAAGCTGGACCAGGTGCAGTTCCTGGTGGTGGACGAAGCCGACCGCATGCTGGATCTGGGCTTTGCCGACGATCTGGCCGAAATCAACCAGCTCACCATTGAGCGCAAGCAGACCATGATGTTCAGCGCCACCTTTGCGCCGCGCATCCAGCAGCTCGCTGCCCGCGTGATGCGCGAACCCCAGCGCGTGACCATCGACAACCCCCAGGAAAAGCACGTCAACATCAAGCAGGTGCTGTTCTGGGCCGACAACGCCCACCACAAGCGCAAGTTGCTCGACCACTGGCTGCGTGACACCACGATCAACCAAGCCATTGTCTTTGCCAGCACCCAGATTGAGTGCGACGGCCTGGCAGGCGACCTGCAGCAGGACGGCTTTGACGCCGTGGCCCTGCACGGTGCGCTGAGCCAGGGCCTGCGCAACCGCCGCTTGATGGCACTGCGCAATGGCCAGGTCCAGATTCTGGTGGCAACCGATGTGGCGGCTCGTGGCATTGACGTGCCCACCATCACCCACGTGTTCAACTTCGGCCTGCCGATGAAGGCCGAAGACTACACCCACCGCATTGGCCGTACCGGCCGCGCGGGACGTGACGGCATTGCGGTGACCTTTGCCGAGGTCCGCGATCGCCGCCGGATTTTTGACATTGAGGCCTACACCCGCCAGCATTTCAAGTCGGAAACCATTCCGGGTCTGGAACCCAAGCAGCGCTTCCCCGAGGCACGTCCGGG
>JAVBYK010000089.1 GCA_030824095.1 bacterium | reverse complement strand
GCAACACCCTTTTCGATGGCGCGCTTGGCCAGTTCACCGCCGTCCTTGACCTTGCCACCAGCGCCGGTCAGGCGGGCCCAGACGAACAGGCCGCCCTGGGGTTGCACAAATTCGATGGCGTCACCCAGCTCTTTGCGCAGCGCATTGCCCATGGTCAGCGCACGTTCTGCATAGACCTTGCGCACATGGGCCAGCGTGGCGGGCATGCGGCCGGCCTTCAGGTATTGCGCGGCAGTGGCCTGGGCAAAGGTGCTGGTGTGGGCGTCACTGAACTGCTTGCACATGGTGGCCTTGCCCAGCAGCTCAGGCGGGGCAATCATCCAGCCCACTCGCAGGCCCGGGCTCAGCACCTTGCTCAGCGAGCCGCAGTGCGCCAGCAGCTCGCGGCTACCCGGCACACCGGCGCTCAGAGCCAACAGGGACGGCGGCGGTGCATCGTTGAAATACAAATCGCCATAGGGGTCGTCTTCGACGATCAAAGTCTGGTACTTCACTGCCAGCTCCAGCACCTTCTTGCGGCGCTCCAGACTCAGCATGGCGCCACTGGGGTTGCCGAAGGTGGGAATCAGGTAGACAAACTTGGGCTTGTGTTCGGCGATCAGGGCTTCGAGCTTGTCGACCTGCACGCCGTTGGCGTCAATGGGCGCACTGATCAGCTCGGCGCCATACAGGCGGAAACACTGGATGGTTGCCAGGAACGTGGGGCCTTCCACAATGACCTTGTCCCCGGGGCTGATCATGGTCTTGCCCAGCAGATCCAGTGCCTGCTGGCTGCCGGTGGTGACGATCAGGTTGTCAGGCGCTACGTCCTGGCAACCCTTGCTGGCCATGAAGGCGGCCAACTGCTCGCGCAGCGGGTTGTGGCCCTCGGTTGCACCGTATTGCAAGGTGGCACCGGCCTCTTCCGTCAGCGCGGCATTGACGGCTTCACGGATGCCCTCCACATCGAACATGGCGGGGTCGGGGAAGCCACCGGCAAAGCTGATGATGCCGGGCTTACCCAGCAGCTTGAAGAGTTCGCGGATGGCAGAAGTCTCGACGTTGTTCAGTCGGGTCGCAAATTGGAGTGGCATGGCTATCAGTGAATGGAATGGATAGGTCGGAATGGTAGCGTGTGCGCGTAATGCGACTCTTGCATAAGGCCATGAATCAGCGAATTAGGCGTGTCCAGAAGCGATGTGCAAGCCTAGAATCCGCGACATCCAAAAGATAACCCGGAGCACAACAATGACCATTACCGCGCTCGCCGAGCTGCTGTCCTACACCCAAGAACATGCAGGTCCGGCAAACACTCGCATTACCGATTTTGTCGCCGCCTATTTTGACAATACCGACCCCGACGAACTGCAGGCCCGCGGCCCCGTCACACTGTTCGCCATTGCCAATGCGCACTGGCGCCTGCTGGACGCACCACGCCCGGCCAACACGGCCAAGATCCGCGTCTTCAACCCCACGCTTGCCGAAGACGGTTTTGTCAGCGACCACACAGTGGTCCAGATCGTCAACGACAACATGCCCTTCCTGGTCGATTCGGTCACGATGGCCATCAACCGCGGCAATCGCACCGCCCACTGGATCGTGCACCCCCTGATCAGCGTCACCCGCGATGCACAGGGCAAGGTGCAGACCGTCAGCAGTGCCGCCGCCGCTTCCGCCGAGGGCCGGCACGACACGGTGGAGTCCCTGATCCAGGTCGAATGCGACCGCATTGTCAGCAGCGGCGAACAGCAGGCGCTGGCCGAGGAACTGCAGCGCGTGCTGGGCGATGTGCGCGCAGCCGTGCAGGACTGGCAACCCATGCTGGAACGCGCCCAAGCCATGGCCGCCGCCGCATCCAGTTCCTCGCTGTCGCCAACCGGGCGCCAGGAAGGTGTGGACTTTTTGCGCTGGCTGGAAGATCGCCACTTCACCTTCCTCGGCGCGCGCGACTACGACCTCAAGCGCGACGGCGACGTGGTGAGTCTGGTTGCCAAACCCGAAACCGGCCTGGGCATTCTTCGGGGACCGGCGCGCACGGCTGAATCCCGCCTGCCCCCCGAAGCCCTGGCGTTGATGGAGTCCCCCGAGCTGGTGCTGGTCACCAAGGCCATGACGCGCGCCACGGTGCACCGCCCGGCCTGGCTGGACTACGTGGCCGTCAAACGCTTTGATGCGGCAGGCCAGGTCATCGGTGAATCCCGCTTTCTGGGTCTGTACACCGCCACGGCCTACACCGCACCGGTCGGTGAAATTCCCCAGATACGCAGCCGCATTGCCGCGGTGCTGGAGGCCGCCGGTGTGGTGCCCGACAGCCACGCGGCCAAATCCCTGCAGTCCATTCTGGACGTGTATCCGCGCGACGAACTGTTCCAGATCGACACTGCCACACTGACCGAACACGCCATCGGCATCCTGCGCCTGCAGGAACGCCAGCGCACCCGCCTGTTCCTGCGCCGCGACCCGTTTGGCCGCTTCACCTCGGCCCTGGTGTTTGTGCCGCGTGACCGCTTCAACACCGAACTGCGGATTCGCATCGGCAACGAGCTGATGGCCGCACTCGATGGCCAGTCCATCGAGTTCACGCCCATGCTCACCGACAGCCCGCAGGCCCGCATCCACTATCTGGTGCGCACCAAGGAAAATGCAGCGCCCAATCTCAGCCTGTCGGCACTGGAAGCCCGCATCGCCCGCCTGACCCAACGCTGGGAAGACGATTGCACCACCGAACTGCTGCGCATGCATGGCGAAGGCCCCGGCCTGGCGCTGGCGCACCGCTTTGCCAATGCCTTCCCCACGGCCTACCGCGAGGATTTTTCCGCCCAGGTGGCCGCCGAGGACACCGACATGCTGGTGGCACTCTCCAGCACATCGCCACTGGCCGTCAAACTGTACCGCCCACTGGACGCCGCCCCCGGCAACCTGCGTTTCAAGATCTACAACACGGCCAAGGTGGCGCTGTCAGATTCCCTGCCGGTACTGGAGCGCATGGGCGCGCGCGTGCTGGACGAACACCCTTACCGCATTGGCAGCAATGGCGAATCCCGGTGGATCCACGACCTGGGCCTGCAACTGCCAGTGGACACCGACCTGGCCACCGTCAAGGACCGCTTTGAGGCCCTGTTTGCAGCCGCCTGGCGCGGTGAGGTCGAGAGCGACGACCTGAACAAGCTGGTGCTGGTCACCCGCCTGGATGCCCGCGCCATCTCCGTACTGCGCGCCTACACCCGCTACTTCAAACAATTGGGCTTTGCCTTCAGCCAAAGCTACATCGAGGCCGCACTGAACAAGAATGCCGGCATTGCGCAGTCCATCGTCGAACTGTTCATGGCCCGTTTTGACCCCGCACACAGCGGCGACCGTTCCGCAGCACAACACCAGATCAAGCAGCACATTGACGCGGCCCTGGGACAGGTGGCCAGTCTGGACGAGGACCGCATCCTGCGCCAGTTTGTCTCCACCGTGCTGGCCACGCTGCGCACCAACCTGTGGCAAACCACAACCGACGGTGCTGCCAAGCCCTATGTGAGCTTCAAGCTCAATCCGCGTGAAGTGCCGGGCGTGCCCGAACCCAAGCCGCTGTTTGAAATCTGGGTGTATTCGCCCCGGGTCGAAGGCGTGCACCTGCGTGGTGGCAAGGTGGCGCGCGGCGGCCTGCGCTGGTCGGATCGTCGCGAGGATTTCCGCACCGAAATCCTCGGTCTGGTCAAGGCGCAGCAGGTCAAGAACACCGTCATCGTGCCAGTGGGCTCCAAGGGCGGCTTTGTACTGAAGAATGCACCGCCGGCCAGTGACCGCGAGGCTTTCATGGCCGAGGGTATTGCCTGCTACAAACTGTTCCTCTGCGGCCTGCTGGACATCACCGACAACATCGTCAAGGGCACCGTGGTACCCCCCAGCAGCGTGGTGCGCCACGACGTGGACGACCCCTACCTGGTGGTGGCGGCCGACAAGGGCACGGCCACCTTCTCCGACATTGCCAACGGCGTGTCCGCCGACTACGGCTTCTGGCTGGGTGATGCATTTGCCTCTGGCGGCTCGGTTGGCTACGACCACAAGAAGATGGGCATCACGGCCCGTGGCGCCTGGGAGGCAGTCAAACGCCACTTCCGCACGCTGGGCCACAACACCCAGACAACACCCTTCACCGTGGCCGGCATCGGCGACATGTCGGGCGACGTGTTTGGCAACGGCATGCTGCTGTCCGAGCAGATCCAACTGGTGCTGGCCTTTGACCACCGCCACATCTTCATCGACCC
>JAVBYK010000288.1 GCA_030824095.1 bacterium | reverse complement strand
ACGGCAAAGGTCTTGAAGGTGGAACCGATTCTCATGGAGCGGCAATTCTCCCACAGCCGCGTCACCGCGGTCCAGCCAATTAAGGGGAAAAACAGGCGCTAGCCCTCGTCAAATATCCGCAGACAGCTATTAAATGAATAGCAAACTGCGAAACAAACCAACCTACTCGTCATCCAGATTGACGGCCTTGTGTGCGGCCATGAGCTGGGACTGGGTCTGTGTGGGCACCTGGGCGTAGTGCGAGAACTCGATGCTGTAGGTGCCCTTGCCAGCGGTCAGCGACTTGAGCCGCCCCTGGTACTCGTCCAGTTCGGCCAATGGAATCTGGCCGCTGATGGCCGCCGTGGCCGCCGCGCGGGGCTGGGTGCCGGTGACATGACCGCGTTTGCTCGACAGGTCGCCGGTCAGGTCGCCAATGGCCCCTTCAGGCGCCAGCACCTCGATATTGACCAGGGGCTCCAGCACGATGGGGTTGGCCTTGCGCACGGCCTCGATGGTGGCCTTGCGCCCGGCCAGCGTGAAGGCGATGTCCTTGCCGTCTACCGCGTGGGTCTTGCCGTCGTACACGGTGACACGCAGATCGTGCACCGGATAGCCGGCCACCACGCCGTCGGAGAGCGCCTGGCGCACGCCCTTCTCCACCGCCGCCATGAAGACACCGGGGATGGCACCGCCCTTGACCACGTCGACAAACTCGAACCCGGCGCCGCGCTCCAACGGTTCGATGCGCAGCATCACCTCGCCAAACTGGCCGGCGCCGCCACTTTGCTTCTTGTGGCGGCAGTGGCCCTCGGCGCCCTGGGTGATGGTCTCGCGGTAGGCGATTTGCGGCGGGCTGGTGTCCAGCTCCAGCTTGTACTGCTGCTGCATGCGGGCCAGTTTGGTGCGCAGGTGCATGTCGCCCAGGCCGCGGATCACGGTCTCGTTGGTGCTGGGGTGGCGCTCCACCTTGAAGCAGGGGTCTTCCAGCTCCAGCTTGTGCAGGATGTCGAACAGACGGTGCTCGTCGCTCTTGCGCCGGGTCTGCACCGCCAGGCCCTGCATCGGCAGCGGGAACTGCAGGGGTTTCAGGTGGATGTGGTCTTCGTCGTGCGAGTCATGCAGCACGCAGTCGAACTCGATCTCATCGACCTTGGCCACCGCGCCAATGTCGCCCGGCACCAGGCTGGGCACCTCCACATAGTCCTTGCCCTGCAGGCGGTACATGTGGGCCACCTTGAAGGGGCGCTTGCCCGAGCCGACGAACAGCTGTGCATCCTTGCGCACCGTGCCTTGGTGCACGCGGAACACGCCCATCTTGCCGATGAAGGGGTCCACCACCACCTTGAACACATGGGCCAGCACGTGCAGTGCGTCGTCGGGTTGCGCGGCAAACGACTCCTGGGCTTCACCCGGCTCCCCCTTGTAGAACGGTGGCGGGTTGCCCTCGGCCGGGTTGGGTGCCAGTTTGGCCAGCGCATCCAGTAGTTGTGGAATGCCGGCGCCGGTCTTGGCGGAGACGAACAGAATGGGGATCAGGTGGCCGGCGCGCAGGGCCGCCTCAAACGGTGCGTGCAGCTCAGCCGGGCTGGGGTCCACACCGTCTTCCAGGTAGCGCGCCATCAGGCTGTCGTCCTCTTCGACGATCTGGTCGATCAGCGCCCGGTGGGCCGCTGCCACGGAGGCAAAGTCGCTGTCGCCATCTGCGTGGCCCAGCAACTCGACCACGTCCTGGCCATGGTGGGCCGGCAGGTCCAGCAGGAGACACTGTTTGCCAAAGCGCTCTCGAATCTGATTGACCAGCGCCGGCAGGTCCACGTTGTCGGCGTCGATCTTGTTGATGACGACCATGCGGCACAGGCCACGCTCGCCGGCCAGGTTGAACATGCGTTCGGTGGCCAGCTCGATGCCGGTCTGGGCGTTGACGACGACCAGCGCCGTGTCCACACCCGCCAACGCGGCGATGGCCTGGCCGGCGAAGTCGGGGTAGCCGGGGGTGTCGATCACATGCAGTTGCGCCCCACCCCAGCCCATGCTGATCAGCGCAGTCTGCAGCGAGTGGCCGAACTCCTTCTCCATGGGGTCGAAGTCGCAGGTGGTGTTGCCTTTTTCCACCGTGCCGCGGCTGGTGATGGTGCCGGTGGCGGCCAGCAGGCTCTCGGCCAGGGTGGTTTTGCCGGCGGCGCCGTGACCGACCAGGGCAACGGTGCGGATGGTAGTGCTTGGGGTTTGGCTCATGACAGTCTTTCGGTAGCAACCCGAGAACAGCGTGTGCCACAGCGGCAGGCGCTTGTGCGGGGCAATGACGAATCCATCTTACCGTCGCTGCCCGCGCCGTGGTGCAGGGCGAGGGCCCCGTCCACGAAATAAGTTGATGCAGGTCAGGTTTTCTGCAGGCGCGAAAAGGTCTTGCGGAACTTGGCCACCTTGGGTGCCGCCACCGCCATGCAATAGCCCTGGTGCGGGTTGCGTGCAAAGAAGTCCTGGTGGTAGTCCTCGGCCGGCCAGTAGTTGGCCAGCGGCAGCACCTCGGTCACGATGGCGCGGCTGTAGGTGCCGCTGGCCGCCATCTCGGCGATGATCTCGCGGGCCACGATCTCCTGCTCGGGCGTGGAGAAATAGATGCCGCTGCGGTACTGCGTCCCGGTGTCATTGCCCTGGCGGTTCAGCGTGGTGGGGTCGTGGATGACGAAGAAGATCTCCAGTACCTCGCGCGTGCTGATCTGAGACGGGTCGTAGACCATCCGGACCACCTCGTTGTGCCCGGTGGTGCCGGTGCAGACGTCCTCGTAACTGGGGTGCTGCAGGTGGCCGTTGCTGTAGCCGGACTCCACGTCCAGCACACCCCGGACCTGCACGTAGACCGCTTCGGTGCACCAGAAGCAGCCACCACCCAGGGTGATGGTCTGGACGCTATGGGGAAAGGCAGTCATGGGGTGTCTCCGTGGGTACCAATGGGGTGCAAAAGTGTCCCCAATGTTACGCATTAGGGGGCAAATTGCCCTGCATCAATGTTGCTACTAGGGAAACAACCATATCGCAGATCGCGAAAATCGGTGCAGGATAGGGGCTATAAAGATGAATCTCGATTCAGCGATCCATCCAATGTGATTCCGGAGACACAAATTGAACCTTTCTGACATCAAAATCAGCGTGAAGCTGGGGGCCGTATTCCTGATTCTGGTCATATCGACCGCACTGGCCGGTGGATTTGCCATGTTCCAACTGGCCAAGATCAACGGCAACACCGAGGAAATGGCGACCAACTGGCTGCCCAGTGTGAGCCTGGTGGGCGACCTGCAAATCCACCTCAACACGATCCGCCGTGCAGAAATGCAGCACGTGATGGCCGTGCTCGGCGAGGAAAAATCGCCCGAGGAAGACCGCATCAACGCCGCCAAGGCCAAGATCACGGAAGCGGGCAACCAGTACAAGGCACTGGTCAGCGGCCCCGAAGAAGAGAAGGTTCTGGACGAGTACCAGAAGAACCTCGCCCGCTACTACGAGGCGCAAAAGAAGCTGCTGGAACTCTCCAACATCGGTCCGGCCGAAGCCATTGCCTCGGTCGCCTATATGAATGGCGAATCGCAGTCCGCCCTGCGCGCCCTCTTCAAGACACTGGACACCATGATCACCCTGAACAAACAGGGTGCAGAAGCGGCCTACAACAGTGCCAAGTCCACCTACTCCGTGGCGCGTGGTGGCCTGCTGCTGGCGGTGTTGATCGCCGTGGCACTGGCCGCCGGGCTGGGCCTGTGGATCACACGCCTGATCACCCGCCCGCTGGGCGCTGCCGTGCTGGCGGCCCAGGGATTCTCCAAGGGTGACCTGACCGTGTCGCTGGACGCCAAAGGCAAGGACGAAATCTCGCTGCTGCTGCACGCCATGGAAGACATGCGCCTCAGCCTGGCCGGCGTTGTCACCAATGTCCGCAGAGGCTCGGAATCCGTCGCCAATGCCAGCGCCGAGATTGCACAGGGCAACCACGACCTGTCATCACGCACCGAACAACAGGCCAGCGCGCTGGAAGAAACCGCCGCCAGCATGGAAGAGCTGGGCTCCACGGTGCGCGGAAATGCCGAATCGGCCCTGCACGCCAATCAACTGGCTGCCGAAGCATCCACCGTGGCCACCCAGGGTGGCGAAGTGGTGAACCAGGTGGTCGAGACCATGAAGGGCATCAACGAATCCTCGCGCAAGATTTCGGACATCATCAGCGTGATTGATGGCATCGCCTTCCAGACCAATATCCTGGCCCTGAACGC